>JAUNQM010000125.1 GCA_030536165.1 Prevotellaceae bacterium
CTTATCACAAGTCCGCGGTAGTTTTCATTTACAGCTACGCCCTGAATGTTATAGAGCGGTTGTACGGTTGTAGGGTTTTGCGGTTGTACGGTGGTTATACCTGTAGGTACATTGCTTATCTCAATTCGGACTTCAGGGAGTATGCCAAAGTAAGTCTGATGTGAAAGTGCAGTGAAATTAGGGCATCGTCCAGCCCCTGGGTCTATGATGCGATGGTTTCCGATAGGGTCGCCGAAACCTGTTACTTGTATTGTTCCCTTGTCCATAACGAATGGCTGAGAAGCATCCCAGTCTTCTGGTATTGTGACCTTGACGAGTTGTGCTGACGGTGTTCCACCAAAGGCGTATTGATTCTTGCCAAGTATGAGTGCTGTACCTGTAGGCACACCATTATAGGTGACATAGGCAGACATGTTGTAAATACCTGCAAGTTTATTGGCTGGATGATACAGTCCGTCGTACTGTATCTCGATTGCATCGCCTGCATAGAAAAGGCCATCATCGTGCGTGGTGTTGGTTATGGTGCGGTTACACTCTTTAGCCGTGAAAACCTGATAGATGACGTTGCCATCGGTACCAGTAAGTCGTACAATTTGTCGTCCATGCTTCAAGTTCAGAGTATAGCTTCCATTGGTGTTTGCTTCAACAGGCACGAATCCTGAGTATTTTGCGCTGATGGAATCGATTGTAGGATATGCTATTTCAACTTTCGCTACGTCAGCTGGAGTAAAAGTGTAAGGGAATCCGTCTTCGCCTTTGAGATAATAGAAGCAGTCATGCTCTGCATCAACAAATTCACCAGCGACCTTGTAATAATCGTATTTCTGGGTCTTTTCATTAAACACAGGGAGATTGTAATCTTCATTGATAAGCATATTTGGTGTGAGCGATGAAGTTTCTTCACCAACAGTAACTACGAATACGCCTGTGTTTTCTCCCCAAAGTGCACTCCAATCAGCAAGGAACATAAAGTCGGATGCTTCCATATAATATGGTTTTGCCTCCGTACCGCTGCCTTTTCGTGCAATCTGTGTGACGTTGATTGCATCATAGCTTACAAGAACTATTGCCTCGCCCTTCTTTTTAGCTGTAAGTTTAGCCCACGGATTGATTTCGGTGTCGGCATTCTCGATTGTGATGACATCGCTGCCAGGATTGCCTTGAAGGTCGAAAACTGTATAGTGGTAAGATGGCTCGATGAAGTAGTTTGCTGTCTGGCTGTTAGTGAGCTGCCAATCGCGTTGTGCCAACAAGTCTTTCGTTTCACCGACTTGCATAGACAGATGTCCACGTTCATTTATGTTCAACAAGATATTAGCAACATTTCCTCCTTTTCCGTCAGCGGTATTATGGTTGATGTATTTAGGGTCTTCGGCAAGGTCGGCATCAGTAAATGTCAGATGATTGAATCCGTCGCCATCTGTGCTCCACACCTTTCCATCGAAAGAAGATCCATGATAATAGACAAACATACCAGCCTTTGTGCGTTTGCCTTTTTTCCATAGACGGTAATTATATGTGTTGCCCTCTGCAAGTTTATATGTAACCTTGCCTGCAACGGAATCCACGCTTTGTATAGGCACAAACGGAACAAAATGTACACTGCCTGAACCGTTAGTACCGCCTTCCTTGCGGAAGACCATGCAGTTAGCATCTGCTGGGAATTCAATAACAAAGTCTCCACCCATTGCAATAGCAGCGCTGCTGGTTGTATTAGCAGTAACGGTTGCACTGCCGTATGCATCGAGATAACCTTCAGCCTGATGCGCAGCGGAAGGATGGAACGTACAGTTGAAACTGCATCCATTGAGTACGAGGCACGATTTTGTGCCTGCAGTCTTGCCGTTGCCAAGAGTGACAGGGATAATCTTTCCTTCGCGAGTGCGGCATTTTACCGACTCAATGGTATAGTCTTCATCACACACCCAATTCTTGTTTGTGGCTTTGATTGATGTGATGTCGAAAACTAAGCATTCCTGATTAGGCTCATCTGTAATGTCAAGTTCCATCGTACCTCTGACAGCATTGTCAGCACCTAAGCCTGTAAGTATATACTTACCTGGCTGCAGGTCGAGGGCGTAAGTGTAAGTGGCATCAGGTGTGCCAACCTCTACCAAAGTGCTTGACGAAGCACTAACAAGGGTCATTGTCTGTGCATCCGAATTCATTTTGATGGACACACTCACTGCAAAACTTTGCAACACTGACATTACAATTAATGTTGCGGAGATAATTGTTTTTTTCATAATCACGTTATTTATGAGTTAATAAAAATTGTAAATTGTAAGTTGGGGGATGTCGGTTTTTCGATAATTCGATTTTTCGATTGTGGCTAAATAACCTTCAACCTAAAACCAATAACCTAAAACCATTTACTTTATACTCTTTTTACCGTTTGTGATGATAATGCCTTTATAGTTTTCGTCAACTCGTATGCCTTGAAGATTATAGAGAGCATTGCTTGTGGCTTTGTATTTCACATCTTCTATGCCCAGCGATTTCCAATCACCAAGAGCGAGAAAATGTCCAGCGTTGATATAGATTTTGTAATTATCAATGTATTTTCCATCAGGTGTCCACTGATATAACTTGCCAGGCGAGTTGAAATCACCATTAGCATCCGTTGCATATATATAGCCTGTGTATGGATTGACATAGATGCCGTATGGCGAAGCAAGTTTGGTCTTGATGTCATCAGCAACCGTGCCTGGCAGTGTGGCAACAACTCCTTCCTTGCCTTTTGATGCAAAGAGCTTGGCGGGGTCGATTGTTACCGTATTGAAAATGTATTCGCCAGTGTAATAGCTGAACGAGGAGCCTATGGCAAAGAATTTGCCGTCAGTTGTCGCTGTGTTATAAGTAGCAGGTACATCAAGTACATAGAAGCAATCATCAGACGTAAGCGCTTGCTCGCAGTCGAAGATAACTGAATGTGCAGGTATATCATAATAATCGCCTGGAGAATTGATGCAGAGATACTTGCCTGCCTGCGACATTTTGCCGTAAAGATTGATGATTCCAGTATCGACTTGCTTGACAAGTTTCATCGTTGATGCATCGACGATTGATACTGTTGTCTCATAGTCATGGTCTTCCTGAAAGGCATAGCCACCCGTGTCAGCGATAAAGAGAAAACCATTATAGTAAGCTATGCCTTCAGGTTCCCATCCTACTTCGCAACATTTTTCAACCTTGAAAGTAGTGAGATTTACTTTTGCAACATATCCTTTTTCACATTCAAACAAGCCGTTCTGCGTACCACATTCGTGGGCATACGAAGTTATATAGACATATTTCCCATCGGTAGCCATCTTGCGATTGTTAGGCACGTCCTCGGTTGCGGTGACGGCAGTTCCGTCTGTGCGAATATATTGTATGATGTTCGACCAGTTGACTGCAATGGCTATCAAGTCTTCCCCGACTTGAATAATGTCGTTGGGAGTGTCGCCTATTCCATAGCCATTCTTTTCTTCGAACCATTTGTTTGACACAATCCTGCCATCCTCAAAGTAACTTATACGCGCATTGTTTGATTGCCAGTTACCTTCGTTCAGGATAATCAACTGCTCTCTCGCGAAGCAAGACATTGCCGCAAGCAACAAGATTAAAGTAATAGTTTTTTTCATAATGAATATGTTAATGTAAGTTTATAATTCCTTCCTGGCATTGGATAGCGCTGTATCATTTCGTACTGCACGTCGAACAAGTCCATTACCTCAAGCGAAATACCGAAAGCCTTGTAGTTTGCCGACAGTTTCACATCGACATTGTCATAAGGTTTTAGCATATCCTCAGTGTCGGCATACGACCACATTCGCTTCGACACGTGCAAGTCAGACACTGTCAACGACAGCCATTTCCATCCTGCAATGGCAGTTACGCCACAAGAAAACTTTGGGGAATAGCAGATTGGCTGGTCGTATGTGTCTTCGTTGTCAGGGTCGGTACGGTTACGGTCGTCTTGAAGCGTGAATGAAGTAATGAGCGATGCACGCAAATCTTTCCTCGACCAACGTGCCGAGAGATTGGCATTCATTCCTTGGCAGAAGGTGTAGCCATAGTTCAGCATCGACCATGTGTATGTTCCCTTCATCGGCAGGCAGACTATTCTGTCTGTCACACGATTCTCATACAGGTCAACCTGTGCTGCAAGGTTCCAGTATTTCGGAGTCAGATGATACTCGATTCCGACATTCCATTGTTTTGTGTATTCAGGTCTGAGATTTCTGTTGCCTGCTTGCGTGTAATACAAGTCGTTCAATGTAGGAGCACGAAATATTTGCTTATACCACAGTCGCCCAGTCAGTCCTTTCCATGTATATGATAAAGAGAACGTCGGTGTTACCTTTTCCAAAGGGTCAGCCGCGCCTGTATTTGTCCATGTATAGTCTTTATAATGCTGATATAGTCCGGAGGCAGCAAAGCTCAGCCCTCTCCACGAAGTCATTATCGAGACTACTGCCTTCTGGTCGATACGCTCTACGCCTTCAAACTTCTTCAAGTCTGCATCAAGTTTCGAATACCTGAAATCATATCCAGCGGTAATACCAAGCCACGACGCAGGGTTGTAGTTGTACGACAAAGCGGCATAGAGGTCATTCTGCCAATAGTGATTATCGCCCCTTGCCGTGTTTTGATTTTCAGGATAGTCTGTGCAATAACGCAGATATTCGTATGCATACTTAGCTGTAGCCTTAATGCGATGTGCCTTCGTGAACTCGTAGTCGTATGTTGCTTGTGCAAAGAAGTCTCTGTCCCATTCTCGTCCCACATTATCATATTTGTCACTCAGTCTTCTGACCACACCTCCTGGGCAACCTCGTTCGGAGGCATAATAATATATGTGTGAGGCAAAACCTTTGTGGAACGCTCCACCTTCGATGCGTAAGTACGTGATATCGGAGTTAGCCCTTGTGCCGACTGTGTCTTCATATTGCGACTTATACCTGAACGGATAGTCACCCTTCGAATTCATATATTCTGTATCAACGAAAGCCGACCAGTCGTTACGGCACATCTGACCATTTACTTTTCCGCCGTAAGTATGAAAAGATGCTACCCTACCCTGCACCGTAAGCGAATCTTTCACAGGTCGTCGTGTCTTCATATACACCGTTGCGCCTGATGCGTATTCCGAAGCCGTCTGGCATCTGTCGAGTTTATTGGCATTGTAAAGCGAGATTGACTCCATCGTGCTTAACGAGTATTTGCCTAAATCCACGGTACCATTCTGCGCATTAGTGATTCTCACGCCATCGAGATATATACCCACGTGTTGCGATCCAAGTGAGCGCACGTTGATGGTTTTCAGTCCGCCAAGTCCTCCGTAATCCTTGATTTGAACGCCTGCAAAATACTTCAGTGCGTCGGCAATCGACGATGACGACAGGCTCTGCAAATCCTTTCCTTCCAGAGTCTGCGACGTGACAAGTCGCTTTGATTGCTGCGCTGTAACCACCACCTCGTCAATCTTATAGACAGAGTCTGGCTTCAACTTGCCCTTATCCTGCGTTTGTGCATACGCAACAAAGCAAGAGGACATACATACAATAATACCCAACAGCCTTTTATCCATTGCTAATTGATTATAGTCCCGCCCTTCGGGGAAGGGTTAAGGAGGGGCCGTAACTCGACAGCAAACGACATTGATGCATACACCAATTCATCCACTGGCAAGACCATGTTAAATGAAATACGCTAAATCGACCATAATCTTCTAATCCCAGAGAAGATATGATTCTTCAAACAAAAGGCAGGTCTTCTGACTTACCACTTACTGCAAATGTCTTCCCGAAAATATCAGTGACTGTTATTTGCAGATAAATTGTGGCTTACAGCTGCGGGTCAGTTAAGGATTCACACCTTATTCCCTATTAATCGCCGAAGCGAACCAATTGCGAGTGCAAAGATATAATATTGCCGAAAGAAAACGAAAGACAACACAATTTATTTAATATTTTTTCACATTTGCGAAATATAGTGCCTATGAAGTCATCTTTTTCATCATCAGCGATAAAACATCATCCTACTCTCCCCTTCGGGGAGAGTTATAGAGATAGAAAATGATATGTCGTTGGGGGTTAATGCTTAAACGAGGTCTTCACACCTAAGATGTTCAGCGTGTCACTCCTAAGGTGTTAGCCCCCCTCACACCTCAGGTGTGACCATACTTCACACCTAAGGTGTTGCGCGATAAACACCTCAGGTGTGGAGGGCTGTAATAATGGATAAGTGCGAAATACAAAAAAAAGTGCCATGAAGGCACTTGTGTTTTATTACTTGAGAGATTTGATTAACCCAAATCGGTCATTAGACTGTTCTGCGCTAACAAATCTTCTTTTTGTCATCTGTATCGTCGCTTCTCGGTTACAATGGAACCCCATTGCGCCCTCAAACCGTCAATACATCTGTTCAAAAACAAAGGTCGTTATCATCATAACGCTAATGACCGATTTGGGATTAAGGGCGTGGAAATCATTTGAATATACTGCTGAACAAATGCTTGTAGGCTTCGGCTTTCTTTTGGAGGGGTAGGGGATAGGCACGCGATGTGCTTGGCATGCGATAGAGGCGTATTGGTCGTTGCTGACCGTCGGGGAGTGTTACGATAGTGTCGGTGTAAGAGCCGACTTTTGGTTTGGCTATCATGAAACGCTCGCAGATAGTGTCGGATGCTTTCTGCCCAGTGGTGACGATTGTTGTGCAGAGTGGCATTTTTACGAGTAGCGACTCGATGTCGGTTTGTTCTACAACCTCAAGAAACTTGTCGCTGGCATTGTCGTTGAGTCGGCGTATGGCGCATGCCGTATCGTAGAGTGCGATGCCTTTGATGCGGAGAAAAGCAATGATTTGTTCTTTTCGATAAGTCTTTTTCTCGGAATTGATAAAGTGGAGAGCGTCGCTGAAAAAGACGAGTCCGAACACTCTCCACATGTCGTTTGTGAAGTTAGGGTAATAAAATTCAAAGTCCTTGCACCAGCGTTTCTTCTGCGGAGGAAACGACCCGAGCATCAGCACTCGTCCGTTTGAAGGAAGAAAAGGTTCGAGTGGATGATGCTCGATTGGAATGTTGGTGTTTGGCATGTTCTAAGGTTCAAAGTTAAATTTTCAAAGTTCAACCTTTCAGTTCTTTTACGAACTGGGTGATTTCAGCCATCTTCTTTGGTATCTGAATGCCTTGTGGACATTTAGGCAGGCACTCTTCGCAATCAACACATTGGTCTGCCTGACCGAGACGGGGCACTTTCTCATCGTAGCCTAAGAGGAAGGCTTTGCGCTTCTCGTCGTAGTCGGCATCGCGTTTGTTGAGTGGCATCTGCTGGTCGTTGATACATTTGTTGTAGTGGCTG
>JAUNQM010000371.1 GCA_030536165.1 Prevotellaceae bacterium
GCGGACACACAGACCAGTATTGGAGCAACTCGCTCGACTATCAATTGCTGTTCTTTAAGAAGTTCTTCAATAAGAAATAGCGCATGTCGTTGTTTGAGTTGGTAGGCTTCGCTCTGAGCCTTCGCAAGCCGAGTTGAAGCATGCCGATGAACGACTTTTCACTATGACTTTTATAAGTCGTCGCATATATTCGCAAAAAAGTTGACACAACTTTCGAGCGAAAGTTGATACAACTTTTGGGTGAAAGTTGATACAACTTTTTCCCGACTTAAACTGACAACTGCAGAAAACGATAGTGAAACCCTGTCTTTAGATAGCCGACAAGCAGCACGCATGACAGGCGGTAGATAAGATTTCAAGCGAATCGGAAACAAATAGTAAATCGTAAATAGATAAATAGTAAATGAAAAAGACATTGACATTAGTTTTGTTCATCTGCCTTGCTATGACACAATCATTTGCGCAGGTGACAAAGACGCCGAACGAGACAAAGAAGTGGGCGTGGCTCGACTTTGAACGCCCAGAAGGTATCAATCCGCTGATTGCGCCTAATCCAAATACCACGTTCTACTGCCCTATGCAGCAGAACAACGTGACTTGGGAAGCTGCCGATACATTCAACCCAGCAGCCACAATCATCAATGGTAAGGTCGTTGTGCTTTACCGTTCTGAAGATGATGCAAAGAAAGGACTTGGCATGCGTACATCGCGCATCGGCTACGCTTCAAGTGAGGATGGAATACATTTCCAGCGTCATGGTGCGCCGGTGATGTTCCCAAGTAAGTTCGATGATCAGGCCGATGATGAGCAGGGTGGGGGATGCGAAGACCCACGCGTCTGCATGACAGAGGATGGCACATACGTGATGATGTACACACAATGGAACCGTAAGTGTGCACGTCTTGGCGTAGCTACGTCGCGCGACCTCGTGAACTGGACGAAGCATGGCTCTCCTTTCCATAAGGCTTACGGCGGCAAGTTCGAGCACATGTTCTCAAAGTCGGCTTCTATTGTGACTAAGATTGACAAGCAAGGACGTCAGGTCATAGCAAAGATAAACGGTAAATATTGGATGTACTGGGGCGAACAGTATGTAAATGTTGCAACGTCGGAAGACCTGATTAACTGGACTCCAACCGTTGATGCAAACGGCGAAATAGAAAAGACAATACTTCCACGCCCAGGCTATTTCGACAGTATGCTCACAGAATGTGGACCTCCAGCAATCATGACAAAGGATGGTATCATTCTTTTCTATAACGGTAAGAACGATGCTTTGAATGGCGATAAGGCATATACAGCAAACACTTATTGTGCAGGACAGATTCTTTTCGACAAGAAGAACCCTCGCAAGGTGCTTGACCGTTTGGATGATCCTTTCTTCAAGCCAGAGGCTGCATTTGAGAAGAGCGGACAGTATCCTGCAGGCACAGTATTCATTGAAGGACTCGTGCCGCACAACAACAAGTGGTTCTTGTATTACGGTTGTGCCGATTCTTTCGTGGCAGTTGCTGTACGCAATAAGAAATTCTAGTAAATATAGCCCCCTGACATTATAGGATAAATAATAAAAACGTAAATAGCTAAATCGTAAATGAAAAAGGCTTACATCTTGCTGCTGTTAGTTTTGATGACTTGTGTTGTTAGTGCAAAGACAAAGTCGCAGTTCGTACACTATGGTATGGATCAAGGCTTGTCGCAGGGTACTGTTAGTGCTATCGCACAAGACAAGACGGGTTTCTTGTGGTTCGGAACACGAAACGGTCTCAACCGTT
>JAUNQM010000126.1 GCA_030536165.1 Prevotellaceae bacterium
TAGTTTTCCGCTCGCCATTCTTTCGTCGTAGGCATAGCCGATGACGAAGCCCGACAGAATAAAGAAGAAATCGACAACGAGGTATCCGTGGTCAATAATCTGTGTGCCACCAAGCATAGGCTTATACATTTCAAAGCTATGGAAGCAAATCATCAGCAGTGCAGCCACACCGCGCAGCCCGTCGAGAATCTCGTATCGGGGTCTTGAAGGTAAATAGTATGCCATAAATATTAAATTTAGTTACTCAACTTTCTTGGACGAGCCAAGCGGCAAAGCCGATGACGTACGTCGTTTCTTTTATCTCACGCAGAGGAGCCCACATCTCCCCCAGTAGGGGAAAAAGGTTGTAGGTTGACGGTTATGGGTTGTCGGTTTTTACCAATAACCTAAAACCTTCTTGGGTTAGGGGTAGGCATCCTGTTCCCTCCCTACGGGGGGCAGAGATTGAGTATCTCTGCTTGCGACGACTTGACCTTTAGGTCAACAAAGAAGGAGGCTTTAGCCGCTGGCTAGGGAGGGGCATCCTTTTTGCCAAATATCGAAGTAATCCCTCATGCCATGCAAAGTTAGTGCAAGTTGAGCGAAATACAAAATAAAAGACCGATTTTTTATTTTTATTTCCGAAACGAAGCCTAACTTGGGCAAAGCCAAAGGTAATAAAAAAAATGCAAACTGCAAGCGCTAATGCGCAAAACACGCATTTTTCACCGCTAACATCACTCGTTGAGTCGCACAATCGCAAACAAAATCATCCAACGACCAGCTTTTCCTACTGCCAACAAGCAATTATCCCTTATCTTAGCCCTTCACACCTTAGGAGTTTCCTCTGTCACACTTTAGGTGTCAACAGGGTTCACACCTAAGGTGTTTGCGATGTCAAACCTAAGGTGTGAAGGGCTAAAAAACGCGACATAAGCCACTCTGCAGCACTTTTCGGGACTACAGTTTAATTTTATAGTCTCAAATGAAAATATTTCGCAAAAAGCAGGACTTTTCTGTCCAAAATGCTCATATTGCGCGCGTGCGCGCGCAATATTAAATAAGGTGTCCCAACGTATAAGCTGAAGATGGCATACGAAACCTGCAATAACGTGGTGGGTATACGGTATAAATTGTTCTTAGAACATTGAGGCAAAGGATTTATTTACATAGTTTTCTTACCATTGGTACTTATTTTTCCCATAAAATGCATTTGTGTTTCAACTATTTTGTGTAACTTTGCAGCGGAATTGTGGTATAAACAAAAAAACAATATAAAATACAATGAAAAAGAAATTATTTTTATTTGTCGCAGCCATGTGCTGCTTGACAACAAGTATGTGGGGCGTTACATTGAAGACCGAGACTATCACCTGCAACGGAAACCCGACGGTGACAGGTGCTTCGACAATTATGGTCATGGGAACCGCTTTATCTGGAAACGATTGGAGTGTGAGCGGCGGTAAGGTTCTTGTTGTAAAGGCATCGAATTTTGCCGTAACAAAAATCGTGGTTACTGGCAGCAATGTTAACTCACTCAAATGCACATGCACAAACCCAGACACAAGCACAAGCCCCGAATTTACGAAATCGGGAACCACTTGGAATCAGAATGGTTACGAAAACACCAGCATGATTACGTTCATGTCATCTTCGACTGATGTCACGGTGTCTTCGCTTACAATTACCTACCACAAGCATGGCGGGCAAGATTGTGTCGTTACCCATCACGAGGCGAAGGATGCTACCTGTACTGAGGATGGCAACGATGAATACTGGGAGTGCGACTGCGGTCAGCTATTCAGAGACCATGCTTGTATGACAAAGTTTGAAGGCAGGCAAGTGATACCTGCAACAGGTCACAAGCTGGAATTTCGCGAGCACAAGTTTCCCGATTGCTACGAAGACGGTAACGTCGAGCACTGGCACTGCACACAATGCAACAAGAACTTTAACGAAGAAACTTGCGAAACTGAGATGCTAGCAGGTGTGGTGATTCCTGCCGAACATCAGGGTAAAATCTTTGTTGAACGAGAAGAACCTAATTGTACTGAAGCTGGCACCAAGGAGCACTGGCATTGCACTAAATGCAATGATGATTTTGCTGATGCAAACTTCACGGAAAAGATTGACCCATCAACACTCGTGATTCCTGCCGAACATCAGAGCAAAAAGCATAAAGACGCAACCGATCCTACTTGTACCGAAGATGGCAACTGGGAGTATTGGTATTGCGATGCTTGCATGAGTTACTATTCAGATTGTGACTATTCACAAGAAACCGCACTGAAGGATGTTGTTAGGCCTGCACTTGGTCACGACTTTAAATCCGTAGCACACAAGAATCCAACATTGGTATCAGAAGGCACATTGTCGCACCAGCACTGCGAACGCTGCGGGAAGAATTACACAGACAGAGGTGTAGAGATGGACGGAGTCACCATACCACGCTGGGAAGCTGATGCGCTGACTGTAGCAAGTTCAAGTATAGACGACAGCTATCTGGCAGAGGAAGGAACAGTAACGTTCACTGACGAAAACACTCTTCGTTTGACAATAGGCGAGAACAGCAATTCTTATACCCTCAGCGAGACTGAGCCTATCGTGATTGACTTCGGCCACACATTTAAGCTCAAAGCCAACCAGGATCCAGACCACACGGAGAACTTCTACACTACATTCTACACCAGCGAGGGCGCATACAAGGTGCCTGAAACGGCAAACGCTTACATAGGCGAGGTGGATGACAACGTGCTGAATATGACGAATGTTGGTGGCATCATCCACACAAGCGAGGCAGTGATAATCAAGGCTGCCGGGAACGAGATAATCCTCTTGCCATCGACAAACAAGGAAGCTGCTTCGACTGGCAACGCACTTATAGGAACAGACGAAGCAAAAACGCTCGGCGTTTACGACTATGCCCTCTCACTCGGACAGAATGGCGTGGGCTTCTACCTGTGGACAACAAAGAGCATTGGCGCAAACAAGGCTTATCTGCATCTTGAGGAATCAGATGCAAAAACACTCACGTTCGAGTTCGACGACGGGACGGTGACAGGAATCAACAACGTCAGCGCAACCAGCAAGAACGAAGGCATCTACAACCTGAACGGTCAGAAGGTGAATACACTTGTAAGCAAACAGATTTATATTAAGAACGGTAAAAAATTTATTGCAAAATGAAAAAAACATATTTAACTCCAAGCATCAAGGCGATAGAAGTTCGCCATGCAAACATGCTCTGCGCAAGTCCTGAGTTAGAGAAAAGGTCGTTATTCAAAGGTGAGATAGTAATAACTGATGAAATTAATGACTATTCCGACAAGGAAGGCTATGGCATGGCCTGGTAAGCCCAATAACCCTTAGAGACAAACGGATGCACCCAAAAGGTTGCATCCGTTTTTTTTGTTTGTTACTTGGGGGTATTTTTGGGGGAAAGCGGAAAAATGCTAAGTAGGAAAACTTTATTGTAAAGAACAATTATCCTTTTTCAATGACTTTATCCTCTCACGAGGTTCGCATCTTAGAAATGCCACATTCTTGTGAAAACCAGCTTTCCCAAGCCTGTAGCATTTCAAACCTACATGCATCTGCAATGCAATAAAGTCATTGAAAAAAATTATCGAACAATTTCTCAACAATTTATGACCATATCGGTATCTTCAATTCCCCCATACGTCATCCTAACCACCCTCCCACGTCATCCTGAACTTGATTCAGGATCTCCATCATTGCGTACAGTACTCCTCGTAACGAATGAGATTGACTGTTGTCTTCCTCTGTCGCGACTCGGCATAGTGCAAATGTATTTGCCCTCTGCTCTCGCTGCTCCAGCGGCTCCGTGTCAAGCACGGAATGACGAAAAGAGATGGAAGAAAAAAATTGCTTCCCCATTGTTCGAATAATGTTTTTGCAGGCCTTGCTAGCAAGGTGTAGGAATATGAGTATAGGCTTTGTTATGCTTACATACGCGAGTTCGGGATAACGTAAGGGATAAAAGCAAGTAGATTCTTTTCATCTTGCTCCCCGAAGGGGACATCTCTGTGATAACCGAGGGTCACGAAGTGCACCCTCGGATGTAAAATATGCGACCAATGCTCCCTAAAGGGGAGCCCGCTATCATAAATGATAACAAGCGGGTACTCTTCCAGAGTGCTTGCATGGCACATGTATCCCCCAGGTATGCTCCTACGTCGCAACCTGGGGTTAGCACAGAGGAAACCTCTCTGAGGTTTTTTAGAATTGCTTATCCCGAACTCGCGTCTTACATATAAGAAGCCTATACTTAGATTGCTACATAGCACGTTAGTGCTGCAAAAACCGGCAATTGTTCTTAAATCAAAATAAATTTTGTTTTTCGCTCGCTTATTCGTAACTTTTATCCACTTCGTGGCTTTTAGTTAGGCTGCACCTCAATAATACAAAATAAAAAACTTCGCGTTTTATTTTGTATTGTCTTCGGTTTGCACTAACTTTAACCAAAGGTTTTAGATACTCACGTTCGGATTTTCTCAAATAAATTTGGAAAATCGCTCACTTAATCGTATCTTTGCAGTCCGAAAGAAATTAGGCGATTGAGAATGAGTCAACAACTGCAGTCACAACTGCTCGACAGAGCGGTGGAGGAGTTTGCTAAACTACCAGGAATAGGTCGCAAGTCGGCACTAAGACTTGTGCTCCACCTTCTGCGTGGCACTGACGAAGACGTGGAATCATTCGCTACAGCGCTGACAAGACTGAAGAAAGAGATTTGCCACTGCAAGGTGTGCCACAATATCAGCGATACAGAAGTGTGCCCAATATGCAGTAATCCTCGACGCGACGCAAGCGTGATATGCGTAGTGGAGAACATCCAAGACGTGATGGCTGTGGAGAACACGATGAAGTTCAACGGTCTCTACCACGTGCTCGGCGGATTGATTTCGCCAATGGACGGCATCGGACCTTCTGACCTCGAAATAGAATCGCTCTGCGAAAGGGTTAGCCAGAACGAGGTTAAAGAAGTGATATTTGCGCTGAGCAGCACAATGGAAGGCGACACGACAGCATTCTATATCTATAGGAAGCTGCAGAAGTTCGGCGTGCCTGTATCGGTCATTGCCCGTGGCATCTCCGTAGGCGACGAACTGGAATACACGGATGAACTGACACTCGGACGTTCGATACAAAACAGAACACGGTACGAGGGGAAAGCATAAGTTGTAAAGTGTAAGTTGTAAAATTGAAACCAGAAACAACTAAATAGCATGAAAGAAACCAACATAGAAAACAACAGCAAGTTGAGCGAAGTGAAGAAAGGTCTGATGAAGTATTTCATCACAATGATAGTGATATGCCTCATCATAGTCGTGCTCTTTGAGACAGGAGCGCTGAACTATTGGAAGGGCGAGTATGCATCGATGGAGAAATTTGAGTTCATCATGCTTACGGCTATGGAAATCATCACCATCGCTTCAATACCTTTCGCACTGAAATTCCTTAAATTCAAATTCATTCAGAAGAAATACAATATGGCAGAAGACCGCGTGCAGAAGTATAAAGAACTTGCATTGCTGCGCATGGAAGTGCTCATACTGCCTATGATAATAAACATCTTCTGCTACTATCTTTTCAAAAAGCCATCGTCTGAACAGCCATCGTTTTCGTTTGGCTACTTGGCAATCATCGTACTGGTTTGCCTATGCTTCATAAGCCCAACAATGTCGCGCTGCGAAAGAGAAACTGCCTTTGAAGAAGAAAAAGAAAATGGAGAAAAGGCCTAAGATATCTGTCGTTATAGTCAACTATAACGTAAAATACTTTCTCGAGCAATGCCTCTTCACGGTGATGAAGGCTACCAACGGGATGGATCGCGAGATATTTGTCTTCGACAATAACTCAAGCGACGGTTCTGTCGAATACCTGAAGATGCGCTACCCTATCGTCACATTTATCTCAAGCATGCATAACCTCGGTTTTGCAAAGGGCAACAATGTGGCTATACGTCAGAGTAAAGGCGAATACGTGCTGCTGCTCAATCCCGACACATTCATCGGAGAAAACGTGATTGCCGACACCATCGCATTCATGGACGAGCACCCTGATGCAGGTGCATGCGGAGTGATGATGCACGCAGCCGACGGTTCGTTTGCACCAGAGTCACGCCGAGGCCTGCCGACTATCATGACGTCGTTCCTCAAGATGATAGGCAAGACGCAACGCTACTACATGAGCTACCTGCCAAAAGACGAGGTCGCAAAGATTGATGTAGTCAGCGGCGCTTACTGCATGCTACGACGTGAGACTCTCGACAAGGTCGGTCTTTTAGACACGGAATACTTCATGTATGGCGAAGACATCGACCTATCATACAGAGTGACGAAAGGCGGATACAATAACTATTATCTGCCATTGAAAATACTCCATTATAAAGGAGAGAGTACCAAGAAGACCAGTTTCCGCTATGTGCATGTATTCTACAAAGCAATGCTCATCTTCTTCCGCAAATACTACGGACACCTGAGCTTCATAGTGACAATACCTATCAAACTTGCAATCTTCTTCAAAGCTATCGTCGCATACATCTATCTTCAGTGCGGCAGGTTGAAGAAACAGCTTGGGCTTCTAGACATGGTAAGAGAAGACAGCGAATATCTTTTCATTGGCTCCGACGACATGACTGAAGAGTGCATGAAGATTGCACGTAAACGCGGACTTGCCGCAAAGGCTGTGGTTGGCAACGACTGCACAATGCCCGACGGTCACCATGCGCTCATGGATTTAATAGATAGCAAAGTTGAAACCTTCGTCGTATATGATACCGGTTCCTACAGCTATCGTCACATACTGGACATTATTTCAAAGTCACCGAATGAAAAGATACGACTCGGCACTTTCAGCCTCAAAACAGGTATGATTATTACTGAGAAGTGCATTATTAGTTAAAAAATGTAAAATACAAGAAGTTTTTCGCTGAAAAGTATTGTAGTTCGAAAATATTGAGTACCTTTGCAGTCGCAAAAGAAAAAAGGTAGTAAATTTGTATTAAAGGTGCGTTAGTTCAGCTTGGTTAGAATGCCTGCCTGTCACGCAGGAGGTCACGAGTTCGAGTCTCGTACGCACCGCAGAAAGTCACCAAAGAAATTTGGTGACTTTTTGTATTTCCACACTTATAATAAAAGCGACTAATTCTGGGGCAGTGGAAATTTAGTGGGGGAAAGCTGTCTTGTTGCAGATATCCTTATTTCTTATCGTAGCATGTTCCTTGCATTTAACCCAAATCGGTCATTAGATTTTTTAGTGCGACCCCGATAGGGTCGAAGGGGTGGAGGATATTGCCATCCGCAGGTCTGCGACACTGCGG
>JAUNQM010000127.1 GCA_030536165.1 Prevotellaceae bacterium
AAATTGTTCGAATAATATTTATGCATGCTTGTCTTGACAAGCATACTTGATGATGGGGCCAGGCTTTTCAAACTGGTTTGATAAAGACTGGACACAGCAGCAAGGAGACTTCTGCTTGCAGAAGTGCATAAATCGGAAATTGTTCGTGAGAAAGCTACTTGCAAAACTCGTGTTAAGCTATGTCGTACCTACGGCACTTTAGAGTGGTCGAGCTTGATGAGATAGGGCTTGCGCCCTACCCTACGACATTTCGTCCCTACGGGACTTTTGCCTGAGAACTATTCAACATTTTATTGAGCTCCCACACGTCATTGCGGGCTTGACCCGCAATCTCATTAGATACGAAGAAGACCGTACGCAACGATGGAGATCCTGAATCTAGTTCAGGATGACGAATTGGCAAAATAGATTATTGTTCATTCAAAAAACAAAACATATTAACTTCAGGAACACAAGTAACGACAACGAGATGAAAAGAATCAGTCAATCATACAAAATGTGGATGTGCATATTCTCTGCTATCCTCTTGGGCATAAGCACCACAGGGTGCTCGTTGATGGACACAGATCGTGACGATTGTCCAGAAGGACTGTACGTGGATTTCGTGTATGACTACAACATACAGCGTGCCGACATGTTCAAGGATCATGTGGGCTACGTTACAGTGTATGTATTTGATGAGTCGGACAATCTCGTTACAAAACGTAGCGTAGGCAACTACGACACCGATGCTCCGCTGAAGGAATACGGATACAAGATGCATTTCACACAGGAAGAACTTCCTGCAGGAACCTACCACCTCATGGCACTTGCCATGCAGAAGGACTGGGACGAAGCTCTCAGCACTCCTGGCGCAAAGTATCGCCGCACCGAACCGCAGACTCGTTCGGCAGCGCGTTCTGAGATAAGCGTAACACTTGACAGAGGTGCAAAGACTACAGAGAGTCTATGTCCTGTCGATAACGTGTCCCCTATGGACACCCTTTGGCATGGAACAATGCTTGGTGCATCCTCGGTTACCATAGTAAACGACCAGCCATCATACGCAACAATCTCAATGGTGCGCGACACAAAGGTGCTCCACCTCAATCTTCGCGACATCGACAATCCTGCCGATCCAGCCCACGATAAGTACGAAGTTAGAATCATGGCAAAGAACGGACGCCTCGATGCCGACAACAATGTAATAAACGACGACATGCTGCTCTACCAGCCATTTGCATCGTGGACGACACAGTTCCCTGAAGATGCTGCAACGGCTGCTGATGTAGAGGAGCGTACAGCTCACTACGATATAAACTTCAACCGAATAATGTACCGTTCATCTACGGAAAACGATGCAATGCTCGTGTTGATAAACAAAGATAACAATAATGTCATTGGAGAATTTGACCTTGCATGGATTCTTTCAGAAGGCCGAGGGGCATTCGAAACGGCAAACTACTCACGACAGGAGTATCTTGACCGCGAATACGACTACCATCTCGACTTCTTCCTGAAAGGTGACAGGTGGTACTACGTTGCGATACATGTAGGCATCCTCTCGTGGACAAGACGTATTACGAACACAGAATTGTAGGCCAAAACAACAACATAGGTAAGAAAACACAGGTTTCGTATGTGTAACCAGTTAACAACAATTAGCGAATTGCTTCGTCCTTCCGGACTATGTATCAAGTATGTGATAAAATCTGAAAACAAGTTTTCATCATTTCATCACATACTTGATACGATTGACTCTGTCAATCAAAGCAATTATTAATCAACAATGTTTCAACAAATAAATTCAAGTTCAAGGTTCAAACCGCAAAACCGTCTAACCGCATGTTAAATTGATGAATCATTTGTCGAATAATAATTTATGATTACTTGCGCAGCAAGTTGGTTGTAGGGTAATCAAGTCTGGCGGAGCTTGCTCCAAGACGGAATTGATTAGCCTACGAGCAAATCACGAAGTGATCTATAAATTCGATAATTGTTGACTAAAAAAGTGTACATTGGAACTTACGTCATCGGCTTTGCCGATTGGCTCGTCAAAGAAAATTGAAAAGAAAGGTAATTAACAAAAGTGCAAACGCATAAATACATATCGATCATATTCAGCCTAATGCTATTATGGCTCGGAACATGGCTCGTCGGCTGTTCCGGTGACGATGGTATCGATGCTTCCTTTGACGGAGGCACCGGCGAATGCTATATTCAGTTGAACCTAAGCACAAACACAAAGTCTTCGACCCGTGCATCTGAGCACCCTTACGGCGGTGAGACCGGCGACGGCACAGAGCAAGGACGCAACCATGAAAACGACATAAACAACATAAACATCTTCATATATAATAGTACTATAGGAGTTAATGATGCGGAAAACACAGAAATCAAATTTGCAAAATACTTCTCTTATCTTGACCTGATTGAAATAGTAGCAGGTGAGGAATATGAAACAAAGCCTATGCTGGTACGAGGCTATAAACCTGCACCAAACGACCGCATTATTGTTCTTGTGAACATGGGCGACATGACAGAGACCGTAGATGCCGACCACAACAAAACAATTACGCTCGGCGAGGTGCGCAATGCAATGGTCAATTCAGCATGGGGCGTAAGCGGAACTTCAATAAAGGACTATTACAACTTCGCAATGGCGAGCGCCATAGATAATACTACAGAAGGTACAGTAAATGTTTCTGCTGCGGGCACATACGCAGAACCATTCAGCGCCAATGTGACTGTAGAGCGAGTTGCAGCACGTATCGACTTCTGCTTCGACAAGGCACAGACTGCTTCAAGTTATCGTAATCCAATAGTATATGATGTAGAAGGCACAAGCGACAAGTTCCGTCTCAGTCATATTCGTATAGTCAATGGTTCGCAGATGCCGACATTCACCTTAAAGCGTACAGCGACTACCGTCAGTCCATCTTTGACTGGCATTACTTATCTTGGTGATGAAACAGTAGCTACTGGCACAACAATTCCAACAAATTATGTTGTAGAGCCAACAACACACCTTAAGAATGCAAGTACGCCAATATCAAGCGCGAACCTGACTACATGGTTTGGGGCTTCATCACTTATGGAATCACTCGACAAGAGTTTCCTCGCTTCTTCAGCCTACAAGGTGCATAGTACTGCGACAGATGAAGAAGTCTTTGAAGCAGACGGCAATTATTGCTACACTCTGGGATACGTGATGGAGAATACGATGGATAAATCGTCGAGCAACAATGTTAATTTGATGACTGCTATCGAGATTAAGGGTACTTACATTCCTGCTACGGTGTATAAGTGGGATGAAGGTACGAACAATATAATTGCTGATGGTACTTATGCTGCGGGGAATGACTTCTGGTATTATGACAATCATACTACGCCAGCCAACTCTTATGCATTCTCATCAGAAGCCGACCTGCTCACTTATGCCTCCAAGCATACTGGCATCGACTATGAAATGCGCCATTATGTGAATGGCGAGTGCTACTATTACGTTTGGATTCGTCATGCGATGTTTGACGAGCCAACCTATCCTACAGGCACATATCCTATGGAGTTTGGCATAGTCCGCAACAACATTTACCGAATCCATGTCGGCAAGGTGATGAAGCTTGGACCTGCAACGCCGACTCCAGAGGTACCTGACCTACTCTACTCTCACATCCATGTGCGCAAGTGGAGATTCCGTGCTCATAAGGAAATATTCCTCTAAAGCAGGCGAGAAATTAAATTGAAAGATAGAAATAATATAAGTTTTGCATGTATGATTTCACGCAAAGTGCAACTTGAAAGGCAAAAGGAGGGGGCTCCTCTGCGCTTCTTTGCGCCTCTGCTAAAATTCTGAAACATCGAAGATGTTGCATTTTAATGATGGAGCAAGGATAAACTTGTTTTAGACTTGAACAAGCATTAAGATGCAGACCTGTAAAGGTCAGAATTTTCTCTGCGTGAGATAAAATAAACGATATGCGAATTTGCGAAAGTTGAATAAAACAAATTGTGTAATCAACGCAGTTACTAAGATGAAGATGAAAATAAACATATTATCCATATATTTCATGCTGGCATTAGTTGCTGGACTTTGCTTTTCTTGCTCGGACGACAGCAAGGATGTAAGCAATGGACAGACAATGCTCTATGGTTCGATTACGACTCGTGCATCCGTATATCAGGATGCAGAAGGTGATAAGGAACTTATCAAGACATGGTGGATTGTCTTTGTCAATAGTAGCAACAAGATTGCAGCAATTATCAACCGTGACGACTACAAGGACTATGTTGTTGAACGCGATGGCTTCACCCTTGAACTTGCAAATGATACATACGATGTCTATTCTTTTGCCAACATCGACAAATCAACAATAGAAGGACTTACAGGAGTTGGTTCTTTGACTGTAGGAGGAACAATGCCTGACCTTTCGGCTGTTGAGTACCAAATAAACGACTTAATAGCTAACGGAACATTGAAGGAAGACCTTAGCGTTTTTATTCCAATGACGGGCAAGGAAACCATTACAGCAACAGGAGGCCGTCTGGAGGAAGATTTTGAAGTGATTAGGATGGTGGCAAAAGTGGAGTTCGTTTTCCGCAACAGTTGCAAGATAAGAACGGTCACCATAAAGGATTTAACCTTTGGTCCTATAAACGAAGGCAATGTGCTGTTGATGCCAGATTATTCAACATTAGGATTAGACACTGAAACAAACCCTGTTGTTCCTGTGGTCATCGCCACACAGACTTTGTCCTTTACACTCCCTAATCCTGCACTGGATCCTAATTCACACTCCATAGAATCCTACACACATAGTTTCTACATACGCGAATCACTTGCAGAATCACATATCACCAAGCATTTCAGCATCAAGATGCATATTATACGTGATGAGAAGCCAGAGGAGCTTGTCTATACAATGACCGAAAAGGACTACACAGGTATCAACCGTAACGACTACCTGCTAATCCCAATCACGTTTACTGACTATTTCGTTGATATCAACGTGAACTGTTACCCTCCTATTGGAGGCTATCCTGCAGTGATGGTTGATAAAAAGCCAGACGAATTCTATTGCACGTTCTCTACTGGAGGTGCAATCGAAATACAGCCAGTTGTAAAAGATGCATATACTGAAACCGACTTGAATCCATCACAATACGAATATGAAATACTTGAGATAAACGACCCAAATGAGTTGTTCTCTAATGACACTGAATCGCATGTGGGCAAATTGCCTTCAATAGATCCGATTACAGGCGAAATAGTTGGAGAGTTGAATCCGAAGAAAACAGGAACAGCCGACATTTATATTCATGTGTCGATACCAACAGACCCTTCGCATCCAGAAGTGAGGCAGGAATACTGGCGTCGCATATATATAATAAAGAAGCCGTAATGGGCAAAATATTAAAGAAATACAGGTTTCGTATGTGTAACCAGTTAACAACAATGTTTCAACAAATAAATTCAAGTTCAAGGTTCAAACCGCAAAACCGTCCAACCGTATGTTAAATTGATGAATCATTTGTCGAATAATAATTTATGATTACTTGCGCAGCAAGTTGGTTGTAGGGTAATCAAGTCTGGCGGAGCTTGCTCCAAGACGGAATTGATTAGCCTACGAGCAAATCACGAAGTGATTCATAAATTCGATAATTGTTGACTAAAAAAGTGTACAATGGAACTAACGTCATCGACTTTGCCTCATGGCTCGTCAAAGAAAGTTAAATTAAGGAAACTCAATTAAATAAAGATATGAGGATTCGCAACTACATATTATCACTTATACTACTCCTCTGCACCGCCATCAACGCACAGGGGCAGACAAGCTTTAATGCAAACCAAGAGACCAGTTGGGACTATGGCAAGTTTGAATTAAACACATACTATGCCTTTCAGTTCAAGTCTATTACATCGAACTATACTCTTTATTATTCTATCGGTAGCGAGCCGAATAATTCCTCTAATCATAGCACGACCTCAAATCTGGACATTCTGGGAAACTCCTTAGCCACCAATACAGAATATGATATCTACGTAAAAGTCTTCAGCGGAAACACTTATAACGAATCAAATCTCGCAGGATACTATCATTGGCATTTTGAGACAGGGTCTAATAATAGCATCGCATCAAATTGCTATTACGAAAAACTGAGTGGTGGCGGCGGTGGCAGTGGCAGCAGTATAACAATACCTTACACAGACCCTGTTACCAGTGCTTCCGTAAGCAATTGGTCATCAACATTATCTGGAGAAGGTGTGAAGTATAAGGACAATGACAATAACTACGACATTCCAAGCAATGCAAGTACTCAACTTAATACTTTTGAAGTTTGGAGGAGGACCGATAGCGTATTGCCTAATGGAAAAATTACGCGTACTATTACAGGAGTGCCCAATGGCACATATACCGTAACATTAGACGTTTCGGCTATTCCTCAATATAGCGATGTCAGTGACCCATCTGGCGTTAGTTTCAAAGTAAATAATGGAACAGCTGTGTCTTTATCAGCATTGACTCTGTATCCGTCGAATTTTTCGAACACGAATTACCGTTCAGGTACAATCACATTCGACGGCGTAACAATAACCAATGGTCAGCTCAACTTCGAGATTGACATTAACGGATGTAATTTCAACTGGTTATTATTCAAGAACCTTACAATAGATTATGCAAAACCTACAACGCCACAACTGGAGATTTATAATGTTAGTACAAGTAGCGACAAACCTACTGTATGGTTTGAAGTAACAAATTACAATGACATCAATCCAAGCAATGACAGCAATATTAAAATCTATTATACGATAGATGGCTCTACCCCGACAAGTAGCAGTTCGCAAATTACAAGAACTGATCATCGTTTCTATCATTGGGCAACAGACTTTGACAATCTGTCCAGTCCTATTGTGATCAAGGCCATAACATACGACGATGGTGAGACCAGTAACGTTGGAAGTCTGAGCCTTCTAAAGTCTGAAAAGCCAAGTATCACATACAACGGTACAACAGCAACTGTCACGACATCTAACTCCACACATCATTTTTACTATTCTAAAAATGCTGGTACGACTTGGACAAAATCGTCAGAAACTAATATATACTCGTTAGAAATAACTGGTGTAGATGACATCTCAGAATTTCAAGTTCGAAGTCATGAATCAAACAAGTTGCTCAGTGACATCGCTTCTCTTGCGCAAAAGCCTGAAGCACCTATCCTTACTGTCACACACAAGATAGCAGATGGAGATTGGGACCATCAGGACATCAAAAACTATGTGACGTTCGTGGAATCAACTGCAGGTGCCACAATATAC
>JAUNQM010000002.1:0-15275 GCA_030536165.1 Prevotellaceae bacterium
CAGGTGTGAAAGGCTGTGATATGGTTTTACGTCACAATAAAATAATAAAAAAATTGCTTTTATTTTGTATTGTCTCCGATTTGCACTAACTTTGCACTCCGTATGAAGAAGATTCTTATCACCGGCGCAAGTGGTTTTATTGGTAGTTTTATCGTCGAGGAAGCCCTTCGACGTGGCTTTGACGTGTATGCTGCTGTGCGTAAAACCACCAACCGACAATACCTCACCGACGAAAGAATTAAGTTTGTCGAACTCGATATTTCCTCGAAAGAGGCGCTTCTGACTTCGATGAACGGCATGGCGTGGGACTACGTTGTGCATGCTGCAGGGGCAACGAAATGTCTGCGACGTGAAGACTTTTTCCGCACGAATACCTACGGCACACAGTATTTTGCCGAAGCACTTACCGAACTTGAAACCGTGCCGGAGAAATTTATCTTCATTAGCAGCCTTAGTGCTTTCGGTGCTGTGCGCGAGCAACAGCCTTACACGGAAATACTTGACACCGACACTCCGCAGCCTAATACAGCTTACGGCGAGAGCAAGATGCGCGCAGAGGAGATTCTCGACGCGATGAGTGACAAGTTGAACGTCGTCACCCTGCGCCCGACAGGCGTTTATGGTCCGCGCGAGAAAGACTACTTTCTAATGGCCGACAGCATAAAGAAACACGTTGATTTCGCTGTAGGATACAAGCCGCAAGAGATAACTTTCGTCTATGTGCAAGACCTTGTAAATGCCGTTTTCCTTGCAATTGAAAGAGGACAGAGCGGAAAGAAATACTTTATTTCCGACGGCAATGTCTATCGTTCCACAGACTTCAGCGACCTGATTCGCAAAGAACTGGGCAATCCTTTCATACTGCGGATTAAGGCTCCAGTATGGTTCCTGCGACTTGTATGCATGTGTGGCGAGAAGTGGGCGAAGCTGACAGGAAGGATTACAGCTCTGAATAATGATAAATTCAACATTCTTAAACAACGCAACTGGCGCTGCGACATCACGCCTGCAATGAACGACCTCGGCTATAAACCTGAGTACGACCTGAAGCGAGGCGTCCACTTGGCTATTGAGTGGTATAAAAAGGCTGGTTGGCTATAGATAATAAAGCAAAGACAATGAACAAATTTCTAAAAGATATTTTCACGATAGATAAGAAGCCACGCAAAGGACTCCTGCCAATGGAATGGGTCGTGATGGGGTACATTGCGTTTACGTTTATACTCTTCATAGTGCTTCGTACGGACATTCCTAACCCAGATGCAATCATTTCATTGCGCTTGCAAGCTATTGCAATGACTGCTGGCTTGTGGCTCGTGTATCGGTGCATACCTTGCAGGTTTGTGCTCTTGCTGCGATGCGTATTGCAGATAGCACTTCTTGGGTCGTGGTATCCTGATATTTACGAGTTCAATCGCGTATTCCCTAATTTTGACCATCTGTTTGCCGAGGCCGAACAAATGGTGTTTGGATGCCAGCCGGCATTGCTGTTCTACAGTGCATTCTCACATCCATTCTTCAGCGAATTGCTCGATATGGGGTACGTGAGCTACTATTTTATAATGGCAATAGTGATGCTGTTTTACTTCATTAAGGACTATGAAAACTTTGAGAAGGCAACGTTTATATTCTTCACGTCGTTCTTCTTTTCCTATATTATATTCCTCTTCCTCTCGGTGTCAGGACCTCAGTTCTATTACCAGGCAGTAGGCTTAGACCGTATTGCAGCGGGCGATTTCCCGAACCTTGAACATTATTTCTTCGACAACCAAGAAGTGCTTCCTCTCGAAGGATGGGGACCTGGGTTGTTCTATCAGCTTCATGTGTATTTCTTCGATGCTGGCGAAAGACCTATTGCGGCTTTCCCAAGTAGCCATGTAAGCGTTACTCTGGCTATGGTTATCCTTGCTTTCAAGGGTAGCAGAAAGTTGGGATGGATGATATTAGTGCTGTTCATCTTGCTATGCCTCAGCACGGTTTATGTGAAGGCTCACTATGGCGTTGACGTCATCGCAGGGCTCATCTGGGGGACACTTGTATATTTCGCATGCTCATGGATGTGGAAAATATTTAATGTGACAACCTCATCTAAATGACGTAACGACTAAACAATTAAAGACCGATATGAAATTTATTTCCTGGAATGTTAACGGACTTCGTGCCGTAGCTGGCAAAGGCTTTGCCGAGATATTTGAAAACTTAGATGCAGACTTCTTCTGTCTTCAGGAGACAAAGATGCAGGCAGGACAGCTCGATTTGTCGTTTATAGGCTATCAGAGTTATTGGAACTATGCCGAGAAAAAAGGCTATTCAGGAACAGCAATATACACCCGTCATACGCCTCTGTCGGTGACTTACGGCATCGGAATTGAGGAACACGACAAGGAAGGGCGTGTCATCACTCTTGAAATGCCAGAGTTCTATCTTGTTTGTTGCTACACACCTAATTCGCAAGACGAACTCCGCCGCCTTGACTATCGCATGACTTGGGAAGATGCTTTCCGTGCATATCTTATGGAATTGGATAAGAAGAAGCCTGTGATTCTTTGCGGCGACCTCAATGTAGCCCACCAGGAAATAGACTTGAAGAATCCAAAGTCAAACCGCCACAATGCAGGCTTCACAGATGAAGAGCGCGGCAAGATGACAGAGTTGCTGCAAAGTGGTTTTATCGATACGTTCCGCTACTTCCATCCTGACGAAAAGGATATTTATTCGTGGTGGTCATACCGTTTCCATGCGAGAGAGAAGAACGCAGGTTGGCGTATTGACTACTTTATAGCCAGCGAACGTCTTGCCCCACAGCTTACAGGTGCAAGCATACACACAGAAATCTTCGGTTCCGACCATTGTCCGGTAGAACTTACTTTGTCAATTGATAATAAATAATCCGAAATCCGTAAATCTGGACTCCGAGCTCCGTTCGCCTGAGCACCAACGGAGCGCAAGAAATCCGTAAATATAAAATCATTCTTCCCCCTTGAGAACTGGAAGACTTATGTGGAACTTCACGGCCAATAGACGTGTGGCAAGTACGGTAATGCCACAGATAATTGCCGCGATGTCTTTATCGCATCCAAACGAATAGAGCAACCAGAATACAAATCCGCCGACGATGCACGCCATAGCGTAGATGTCGCGTCGGAAGATGAGAGGAATCTCGTTCAATAAAATATCACGAAGCACACCTCCTGCCGCACCTGTCATTGTTCCCATGATTATTGCAACCCAAACAGGGAAGCCCGTCATTAGACTTTTGTTAAGTCCTGTCACGGTAAAAAGTGCAAGACCAATGGCATCGAACAGGAACCAGGTGTTGTTTTGTGTTACAAGTTGCTTACGAAAGACGATAACCCAGATGAGTGCTATTGCCGTGAGGGTAAGGTAGGCTGGATTTGTCATCCAGCACGGTGTGATGTCGAGCAGCACGTCGCGAATAGTTCCGCCACCTATAGCTGTGACCAATCCAACTACATACGCACCGAACAAATCGAAATGCTTAGCCGCAGCAAGTCGTGTGCCAGATATCGCAAATGCAAACGATCCGATGTAGTCTAATATGGTGTAAAGCAACGTCTCTTCCATCTCAGTAATAAGCTTTTTCTTCTAAGTGGATGCAAAGTTACGATTAAGTGAGCGAAAAACAAAATTTATTTTGGTTTTTCCGAACGGGAGTAATTTCGATGAAGTCAAAGTTACGATTAAGTGAGCGAAAAACAAAATTTATTTTGATTTTTCCGAACGGGAGTAATTTCGATGAAGTCAAAGTTGCCTTTTAACTTCTACAGCGATTATTCTCCGAACACATCTTTATCCTAAGCAGTAGGTAAGGCAGCTTTGGCAGCGACACCTTGCCGCCATTTATGTCTGTTACGCGGTAACGGTCTTTAATCTTTGTCACAAACGTCTGTGGGCACTTGGTTATGGTCATATTCCACGTATCAATAATCTCTACTGTGAATTTCTGTCCTTCTTTAAGTCTTGGAATCATGCCCACGTTGCGCATAGGTAGCTCAAATGTCCATTCATCTATTATTTCGTGTCCTAAATACACCATGTACCATCCTTTTCCGCAGGCAGAGGTGTGTATGTCCCAGCTTGAATCTGGGAGGTATAGTGGCGATGGCATCTCATCGAGAATGCTGCGCATGAACTTTATTCGCTTCCATGATTCCCCTTGCCATTTACCGCCGACAGCAAGGAAGTCGCGACTGAAGTCGTGTGGATTGCCAAACTGGAAACATTCGGCATGCGATGCGTAGGTGCCACACATCAAAGCTGTCCACATACGATAGAGTTCCTCCTGACCACTCAGGTTACCCCATCGGTCTGTCATGTCGCCTTCATAGCAGACCTCATCAAAGATAACGGGCTTCTTGTAAATATTCCTCACAATAGCACCACCGCCAGCTATTTCTACCGGTGCCTGATCTTGGATTGAGCAGTGTGTATAGCGTTCGTCCCAGTATTTATAGTATCTTGCCGTGCCTGAATGAATGGAGATAAGATGGTGGTATGAGTCTGCGTTTACCACAGCGTCAGTCCATGCGTCCCAGTTGTTGAATTGTGCCTTTAGGAAATCATATTCATTCGCCATGCTCCACCACACGTTGCGGAACGCACCAAGACGTGCAACTATATACTTGCACATACGTTCACCAGCCTCACGCGGCATAAGGTCGAAGCCCCATCGTCCGTCGTCGTATGGGTGGAAGATGATTAAGTCTTGCTCAATGCCCGCATTCATCAACATACGTGTACATGCTTCAACATGGTCAAAATAGCGTGGGTTAAGTCTTTCCCAATCCCATGAGTCGCCTTTGCGCTCGAAAGGGTAGATGTCTGGCTCGGGGTATGATGCATCAAAGTTATGGACGAGGAACAATGAGCGAACCTTGTTGAAACCTGATTCCTTAAGCGATTTCATAGTCTGTTCCTGTATGGTCAGTCCCTTGTCGAAACATCCAAATTTCGGGTCGTTAGACGCGTGCATCCAGTCGTAACTTGTTGTGCCTATAGGGTAGTAGCGAGTGCCATCGGCATAGCAGAAGTTCATCCTGCTTTTATCCACCATCACAGGACCGTGATTGTTGGAAGAAGGTTTCGTGCATGTAAACTCGCCTTTCTTGTCATTGAGACTTGCAACGGTTGATGACGTCACGTAAGTCCATGTGCCTTCTACCGTAGGCATAAAGCGTATGCGCCAGATACCTTCACCTTTCTTGGCAGAAGCACCATCGTAGAATCCGCTTACGGTCATTGAAGTGCCGTTGCAGTTGAACGTGGCTTTGAGTTCTGTGTCAAAAGGATTTTCGTCTGTCAAAGGTGCAGACAACGATACTTCAAACATGCCCCATCTCTCCACTTGCGCTGCCGCATTAAGGATGGTCATGGCGAATGCTAATAGTAAAAGTCTTGTTTTCATATTGTATTCTCGCAGAAAGTGCTATATAGGTTAGTGTGCGGTAATGAAAAAGCTCAGGACGTGATGTTCCTGAGCTAATAGTTGATAGCAGTTGTATTAATGCTTGTTCTGAGGTTTGCAGTTCAGGTTTACGCCGATGGTAAGACCTGACTCGCGGTTAGACGAAAACGCACCGACTTCAAGCAGTTTGTAGGCATACTGAAGTTTACAGCCATAGATGAACTTGCGCTCATGATCCCAGTAATATGCATGGTTGTAGTCTTCGTAGTATTCTTCCGAATTTTTGTTTTTAATCCAACCTGCATAAGGAGTGATGATGAAACGGTTTTCTTTGTTTAATGCAGCAACCACCGATGCTCCGAACTTGATAGAGTGGAGTGTGTTGTGCTTATGGAAAGGGTAGTATGCTTCATTACGTTTGTTGAGGTCGAAGCCCATACCGAAGAAGAAACCATAAAGGTTGAGGTCACATTCCAGCATGTCTGTCTTAGGCATCTTATAGCCATCTTCCATCTTGTCAGAACCAAATATTCCACAGTCGTAAGCATATCCGACGGAAATACCTACAGACTGGTTCCACTTGAAGTATGGACGGTCTTCGTTATCTTCTTGTGCAAAGATGCACATTGAAACGGAAAGAACGATAAAAAGTGCAATAAACTTTTTCATATCTAAATATTTTTTGCGGTTTCTAAAATAGTAAATCGTAAATTGTCAAATAGTAAATGAACGTAGCTCCTTAACTCCTATAACTCTATTTACACAACTTGCATCCTTCGCAGACGTTGAGTTTGCCGCGGAAACGCATCTCTACAAGGTGTGACAGGCGGTCTCTCAGAGGAATAATATCCATCTTCTCTATCACCTCGTTGATGAAGGCATGTTCGAGAAGCAGACGTGCTTCCTTTTCTGGTATGCCGCGTTGACGCATATAGAACAGTGCTGCATCGTTGAGCTGACCTACTGTGCTACCATGTGAACATTTCACGTCGTCGGCATATATCTCGAGCATCGGCTGCGTGAACATTCGTGCTTCGTGGCTTGCGCAGAGATTCTGGTTTGTTTCCTGTGAGGTAGTCTGTTGCGCACCTTCACGCACAAGCACACGACCAGCGAAAGCACCTACTGATTCATCGTTCAGCACATATTTATATAGTTCATGGCTCGTGCAGCGACCAACCTGATGGTCAATGAGCGTGTTGTTATCTACAAACTGGTTCTTGTCTGCAATCACGCAGCCGTTAAGCTGGCATTCTGCTCTTTCGCCTGAAAATACGAGGTCGGTGCGATTGCGTGTCACGCCATTGTGGAGAGTTATCTGATTGTGGTTTACCACGCTGTCGGCTTCTTGCTTGATGTAGAGATTGCTGAAACGCACATTCTTTGTGTGAGTCTCTTCCAGACAATAGAGGTCGAGGTGTGCGTTGGCTCCAACAAAGACTTCTACAACTTGCGTCGTGAGGAAGTTGCGGTTTTTTATAGCATGGTCGCAGAATAGCAGTTGCAGCTGCGAGCCTTCTTCCATCACGATGAGCACTCTACGGTTTGCCATCAAGTCAACATCGGCATTGAGTACGTTGAGCACTTGGATGGTTTTATCTATCTTCGTGTTCTTAGGTACATAGATGAGTAGTCCATCTTGTGCTAACATTGTGTTCAAAGCCGTTATAGCATCATCTTCTTTTGCAGCAAGGCGGTTGTAATATTTCCCGATGAAATCGATGTTTTTGCTAAATTTGCCAATGATTGCTCTTTTGGGTAGGGCGGCTTGTGGCATTGCATCAAGCAGGCCGTCGTTAACTACGTAGTAGAGCTGTGTGCTGAGTTTCGGAACGGAACAACTGAATAGTTCTTTTGTGCTCACAGGAATGTCTAACCGTTGTAGGTTGATGCCATAGTTAGGTTCGAACAAAGCAGGCACGTCAATATATTTGTAGCGCTCTACCTTCTTTGAAGGGAATCCAAGACGACGAAACGTATCAAACGCCTTGGCGCGGCAATCGTTCATTGCTTGCACGCTATTTGCGCAGATAAGTTCGCTGTTCTCTTCGTAGAGTTCTATATATTGCTGCTCACTATTCATTCCACTTCAGCCTTAATCCAGTCAAATCCCTTTTCTTCTATTATCTTTGGCAGCTCAGGCCCACCGGTCTTTACTATTCGACCATTATACAAGATGTGTACTGTTTCTGGTTTGAGATATTCAAGAAGACGCTCGTAGTGTGTAATTACGATACAACTTGTGTCGCTGCGTTTCAGACTGTTTACACCATCGGCAACGATACGCATTGCGTCAACATCGAGTCCTGAATCGGTCTCGTCAAGTATGCTGAGCTTTGGTTCAAGCACCGCCATTTGAAAAATCTCGTTTCGTTTCTTTTCTCCACCAGAGAAACCTTCGTTGACTGATCTGTTTGCCAGTTTGCTGTCAAGCTGAACGAGTTTGCGTTTCTCGCGAAGCAGTTTGAGGAAGTCACTCGCGTTTAATTCGGTTTCACCGAGATATTTCCGCTTTTCATTCACGGCAGCACGCATGAAATTAGTCATCGAAACACCAGGAATCTCAACAGGATATTGGAAGGAAAGAAACAATCCTTCGTGTGCTCTGTCCTCAGGCTTCATAGCGAGAAGGTTTTTGCCGTTGAATGTTACCGAGCCTTCGGTAACTTCATAAAGCGGATTGCCGACAAGCACAGCACTCAATGTGCTCTTGCCTGAACCGTTAGGTCCCATGATGGCGTGTGTCTCGCCATCATTTATTGTTAGGTTGATTCCTTTCAGTATTTCCTTTCCTGCAATAGTTGCGTGGAGATTCTTTATTTCTAACATTGCTAAGCGTTGATACACAAAATCCCACAACTGCCACACCGTGTTGCAACAGTCGTCGAATTTTTGTTGTTTATTAAATCATTTGCAAAAGTATGAATATTTTTTTATATCTGCAAATAATCGTGTCCTAATTTGTCATTTTAGGTGCACTAGAGTATCGAAGTATGCTTTCTGGCTCTATTTCCACCTTATTTTCGTCAATTTTAGAAGCATCGAGATTGAATACTTCTGCGAAGAACTGATATACACCTTTTCGCTTGTTCGGACCGAAGTCGTGGCGTTCTTTTGGCAGATGAATGTTCTGCACTTTGTCCTTCTCGCCAAAGAAACTATAGATACGTTGCAGGTACGGGAGTTCTACTTCAGGCGTTGTTGATGTCCAGTCGCCTCCATCACTGATGACCATCATCGGTTTTGGTGCAAAGGTGGCTGCAAGTTCTGCGTTGCACGTGCCTCCGCCTGCGAGTTGGATAGGCATTCCACTCTCGCAAGGGCAACCGCCATCGAACCATGCCGACACCATGACGGTAGGACATGCTGCAGTGAATCTATCGTCAAGTACTGAAAGAAATACCGTCTGCGAACCTCCGCCAGAGCCTCCGTTGACTCCAACACGCGTCTTATCTACGTCTTTGCGCTGAATCATCCAGTCGAGAATCTTTAGCCCGTTGAGTATTTGCATCTGCTGGGCAAACGAAGTCCTATGTGCTTTCGAGCCGACTTCATCCTCTGATTCTCCCCACCCCCAAAGGTCGTAGCTGACGCATATTGCGCCCATACGAGCCAATGTACCATATCGTTTTTGCAAATCCTTTCCGTAACGTCCCTGGTTGAAATGTCCATTTGGGCAGATGATAAGTGGATGTTTTCCCTTTCCTGATGGTGTATAAATGGTGCCGCGTACTGTATAGTTGTCAATAGTCTTCAGACAGAAGTTCTGACTTGTATATCCGTCTTGCTTTCTTGCTTTGGTTGTCTTTGGAGTCTCATTGCTGCATTTTGCCAAAAGCGGGTCAATGCCGAGGCGTTCGCGAACCTCTTTGCGGAGAATCTCGCGACGTTGCATCCACTCTTCCTTATTATTATATAAGGATGAAAGATAGTCTATGAGTTTCTTTCCATCGGCAGGCTGACGACGAGGATATTCGTAGCGTTTTACCTTCCAGACGTTTTTGTCTTGATATACCGCTTTGAAGTCGAAGAGTGAAAGTATGTTCGTCATCGTTTCTTCAAGCGAATAAGGGCGTATGCGGAAGTCGGCAAATGGCACTTTTATTCCAGTCGTGTCCATGTCGTACTTCAATTTAATGTCGAAACGCTTCTCGACGTCTTTCATCACTTCGCTCAATGAACGAGTGAAGTTATCCTCGTAAGTCTGTGCGTTCATCCCATTGGCGCAGAGGAGGCATAGTAATGCTGCAAATAACTTTTTCATAGTTTATAAGTGATTTTTCCTAAATCTTTTCTTTGTGCTGCGCGTTTACCATCTACGAGCAGTATGAGTCCTTTGCCTTGATGATAGCGTGTACCGTCCTTGTCCCAGATAACCGTGAGCATGTGACCTTTGTAGTTTACTGCATCAAGACAGAAATAGTTCCACTTGTATTTTGGCACGAGAGGGTTGACAACCACACTCTTATCAGCCTGTGGACGTATTCCAACAAGTCCCGTAATGATAAGGTCGGCAAATGTTGAGTGGTTATAGTAGCGGCTGCGTTCCTTGTCGCCCATGAGCCACGCACCGTTCTTTTCATCAAGATATTCGCCAATGTAAGGTCTTCCGCGGTGATGCTGGCTCTCAACATACAGTTCCATCTGGCGGAAATATGTGGAGTCGGTTATAACAGGGGAAGGATAATCGTTCAGGTAGTTTGCCATTGCTGTAAGAGTCTGCGACGTTGCAAACGGCCAGATTGCACCATCCCATTCGCAAGTGCCCACGCCGTGTGAGCGGAATTGCGGATGTCTGCGCTCTGCTGTGGTAAGACCGTAAGGTGCAGAGAATCCTTTCTCGTCGTTTGTCTGAAGCCATGCGTTGTCGTATTTCTTCGCTTCAGGCAGGTTGAAATACCACGGAATAAAACCAATGGCTTCGCGCACGTTAGCCGACGAGTCTGCAGTAAGTGTCTCAAAGAACTCGTGCTGTGGATTCCAAAGGCGGCTTTCGACCATTCCTTTCACCCTTTCGGCTTCCTTATTATATTCTTTTACCTTAGCTTTGTCGCCCTTTATCTGATAGAAATCTGCCAATGCCTTTGCGTTGCCATACATATAGCTGTTGATGGTAGGACGTGCATTCTGCTTCTTTCTTGCACCGCTGATGCTCTCTTCCATGCCATCGCGCACGTCGAACTGCCAGAATAGGCCATTCTCCAGACTATGTGTCGTCTTCCACTTTGCGTATTCGTTTTCTAATGCTGGAAGCATGCTGTCAACGAATACGGTATTTTCCAAAACCTTCCATGCTTCGTATATTGCAGCTGGATTCCACGACGAGAACTTCTCCATCTTTGGAAGTGGCTGTCCATCTTTGCCGTGATACCAGATGTTGAGATTCTGCTGAATATACTCAGGATTGTGCAGCCAACGGCCTTCCATCACGTGATGTCCTATGGCGCAAGCGATAAGATTGTATCGGTCGGCGTAACTACGGCGCACGAGGAACTCGGTAATTCCGTAACCTTGTGGCGTTTTTTCTATGTGTTTACGGAAAGACCACCAACGGTAGTAGTACATCTCGCGGAAATTCTCCTGCGGACAATCGAAGAGCGGTATGTTCTCCTTCATCCATTCCGACGCCTGTGAGTTTGGAATGTAGCCTACTATGTTCTCGTCTTCCATGTTGTTGAAGTAGTCGGCATAGTGTGCAAAACTATCATATTTCAGCACCGCAGCGCTTGCATCTGCATCGAGCGATGATGTTGTGAAGTTTGCAAACTCATAACTTGCCAGCCTGTCTTGCTCGTCTGCACGTGGCATGTCGGTGTACTGGTCTGCAGGCGTCTCTATGTCTGGCTTGTCAAAGAGGGCTCCTGTGCGGAATTGCACGCGGCAAATGTCATCGACCGGTGTGTCAAACTGCCTTTTGCATCTGAGTTTGCCATCGACATAGTAGTATGCGCGATGCAGTTTTGTTGAAAGGATTGCCTTTATGTGATAGACTTTTCCTACCTCATAATTCTTTATTATACTGCCTGAACGAGCGCCGCCTTTTGCAAGAAAATTACCGGTGGAATCGGCAATAATTCGTGATGCGACATCTCCTTTTTCGTTTAGGAACTCAATGTGTAGCGCACCGAAATCCTTTTGGTTTGCCTTAAGGTCGAACTCCACTTGTAGTTCCTTTGTTGCTGGTATCACCTTTTCTACCTTTGCGTAGTCGTAAGGGTCTTTATCTTCAAGTTTCAGCCAGTCTCCATCGAGGCTTACAGGTGCCCACAGAGGTGAATAGATGTTCCAATCAGCCATTTCTGCCAATGTCTTGTAGTTGCAGAAGCATCCCCTTGCATGTTCCGTAGCGTCAAGTTTCACAGGCACTTGTATGCGGCTCACCCACATGTCTTCTTTGTTGTGCGAATATGTAACCCACAGGTTTCCATCCTCAGGCACACCGTTTCCCTCCTGAATTCCGCGCGTATATTGCGGTCCGAAACTCTTGTAGTTTCCACCGTGGCGTTCAGGTGTCACGTCGCCGTGGATGAGACTGAGCGTTGTATATTCCAGTCCGTCGTTGCTCAATGAAATAGCCAGCGGCCATCGGTATTCTGCTGGATTATATACTGTTGCATACGTTCCGTCAGTAAGTCTTTGCCCCCAGATTTTTGCATTGCTGTTTACAAATCCGTATGCTCGCTCGCAAGGATATTGCCACGTGTTGCCTCCGTCTGTGCTGATGCTTGTGACTGCATGCTTCCACAGAGCCACCTTCCTGCCGTCGGGGAGTGTATAGCCGCAGAAAGCCTTGTAAGGCGCTTTGAGTGGGAGGACGTCATCGTTGCGATCGGCTTCTTCAACCCATTGCATCCGTTGCATCGGGTCGGCAACCATCTCATCGACTGCCTTCACAAATTCTTTGTCTTTTGCGCTCTTGTAGAATGGGTAGCTGGTGTTGCTTTCGTTGAAGCCGTGGTTATAGTAGATGAAGTAAATATTGCCGAATCCACCGTCAGATTTTATCTCTCGCACCACGCGTCCGATGCCGTTTCCATCGTTAGGGTCGTCTTTCGGAGCGAGTACTATTCCGTAGTTTCCCGTGGCAAGCAGTCGTCCGCTTTTGCTCACATAGAAGCCCACGCGCTGATGCATCACAGCCTTCAATCCTTTCGACACAAGTCCAGGATAGGCGGGCTTGGTAATGCCGTCAGGCACGTTGTATTCAGGAAACAGCACCGCAGGCTCACTCCAGTTGTAACCATCGCGGCTATGCATAATCATCGTGCGCCCAGGAGCCTCGTGTTCGCTGCGCGGATTAGTGAGATAGTGGAGCCAGAACTGCCCTTTCCAATATGCGAGGAACGGCTGGTGGTTGTATGTCCAAGGCTTTGCGCCACGCATAATCTGAATGTTATGCACCCCGACAACAGGCTTCAGCCCACCGTCGTGGCGTGCTGGAGTGGCGATTGTTGTGCCTGTGTAGTGCACCTCGTCATGCGGTTTGTGAGCCACGGCAGTCTTGTAGTCGTCCTTGTCTTGTGCGTATGCAATGGTTGCGACGCCCATTAAAAATGCAAGGCAGATGGTTGTTTTTGTCATAAGTCCTTAATTTTGGTTGGTGCAAAAGTACATATATTTTGTTGAATATGCAATTTATCAACGCTTTTTTTGTTGCTGATTGCGACAATGGCAATCTGTGAAGGGTAATACACCTTATTTATAACGCGCGTATGCGTGTGCGCACGCGCGATGAGCACAAAAGGAAAATTTGTCCTATGTTTTTTCAAAAAAAATCGATAAAATCAATAGAAATGCTATGCAGGTCTGTGCTTATGTGTAGCTGTGTTTATTGCTTATTTTAGCCCTTCACACCTCAGGTGTTTCGTGCGTCACACCTTAGGTATGGAGTATGGTAACACCTTAGGTGTGACGTGTTTTACACCTAAGGTGTGGATGGCTCAGAAAGCGTTTATGTGGCTTCGCGCTTACCCTTCCCGTAGGGAAGGGGACGTGTAACTTGCTGTGTCAGAATAGTGTTGGCTGGAAGAAGTCGTCGAGTGCAAGTTTCATCTCTTCAGGGGTGTTTGCCACAACGAAATACTTCTTGTAGTTGCCGCGGATGAATCCGTTGGCTTGCATCTGTTCGATTACGGCAATGAGATTATCCCAGAACCCATTGACGTTGTAGAAGATAACTCGCTTGTCATGATAGCCGATTGTGGAAGATGCTGCCACCGTGAAGACCTCGTCGAGCGTTCCGATGCCGCCTGGGAGTGCGATGAAAATGTCGGCTTTCTGCATCATCGCGTCTTTGCGTTCGCTCAGACTGCTGACAAAAATCTTTTCATCTACATACTCGCTGACGCGTCCGTGCTCCTCGATTTTTGAAGGAATGACCCCGACAGTCTTGCCGCCTGCTTCCTTGACAGCCTTTGCTGCACACTCCATAAGGCCCATGTTGCAGCCGCCAAACACGAGGGTGTAGCCGTTGCGACCCATGTATTCACCAAGTTCCTGCGTACGGCGGAAGAATATCGGCTCGATGTTTTCGTTTGCCGAACAGAAGATTGCTACTGATTTCATGATTTCAAGAGGTTTTATCTATTGGTTTTTAGTTTAGTCAAAATACTATATTGAGTGATAATGAGGTAATTGGGACTATTGTTTTTTATTTGCCTCGGATAATATCTTTTACCACTTCACTGCCGATGATGACGCCCATTGCGGCTGGGACGAAGGCATTGCTGGATATGAAATTGCCATCGTGTGAGGTTGGTTGTTCGGTGCTATAGACCACTTTCAGATGCTTTATTCCGAGTTCTTTACACTTCTTTCTAACGGCTTTTGCCAGCGGATCGACACTTGTTTCGTAGATGTCTGCCACCCTGAATGTCGTTGCATCCATCTTGTTGCCGGCTCCCATGCTGCTGATAATAGGTATGCCGAGTTCGTTGCAGCGGCGAATAAGTTCTACTTTTGCTGCAACAGTATCGATGCAATCTACGACATAGTCATACGAAAAAAGGTCGATTTCACCGCTATTTTCGGGAAGATAGAACATCGGAATAGCTTCGACGTTGCAGTCGGGATTGATGTCGTGAACTCGCTCTTTGGCTACCGATACTTTCGTCTGCCCGATGGTGGAGTGAAGCGCAAGCAACTGGCGGTTTATGTTTGAAGGTTCAATCTTGTCGGCATCCACAATGGTTATGGCGCCAACACCGCTGCGTGCAATCACTTCGAGGGCATAACCACCCACGCCACCAACACCGAAGATGATGACTTTGCTGCTGCGAAGGCGGTTGAGACCATCGTCGCCAAACAGTACCTTACTTCTTTCGAGCTCGGATTGCATCGATAAACTTTTCCTTTTTTAGTATAATACCCATGAAAATGAGTACTAAGATTGTGTTCACACCAAGTTTCGGAGCAATGCTGAGATAGTTTGCCGTGACTTTCATAATAGCAAAGAGCACGGCTGCAATAATCACGTAGAAGGCTATCTGGGCGAGAGGATAGTCGATAGGATTGTGTTTCTGTCCGAGTATGTATGAGATAACCATCGTTGTGCCATAACCAGCAAAACCTGCCCATGCACATGCCACGTAGCCAATCTTTGGTATAAAAATGAAGTTTACTGCAAAGAGAACAATACATCCAACGATGGAGAAATATGCACCGTAGATGGTCTTGTCGATGAGTTTATACCAGAAACTGAGGTTCACGACAATGCCCATCATAATCTCTGCAGCCATCACAATCGGCACAATCTTAAGCCCCTCGCGGTAGTCTTTACCCACTATATACTGCAAGATGTCGAGGTAGGCTACGACGCAAAGGAAGGCAGCCAACGTGAAGATGATGAAGA
>JAUNQM010000002.1:15285-28083 GCA_030536165.1 Prevotellaceae bacterium
CATCGCTTTGGCGTATAGCTCTTTGCTGTTCTTGTCCTTCGATGAACCGAAGACTATCGGCTCGTAGGCGTAACGGAACGCCTGAGTGATGAGAGCCATAATCATGGCTATCTTGATGCAAGCCTCGTATATACCTAATTGTGTGCGACCTTCCTGCTGTTCAAGTACGCGAGGGAGCATAATCTGACCAGCCACTTGATTAAGTATGCCCGCAATACCGAGCACGAGCAGAGGCCAAGAGTAGGCGAGCATCTGCTTTGCGAGTTTCTTGTCGAAGGTATATTTGCAGCAAACCCATTCCTGAGTGAGCAGCAAAGATACGGTTGAAGTACAGATGAGATTGATTAAAAATGCCCATTTCACCGTGATTTCCCAATCAGGATTCTCGCGCGGAATGAAGAGGTAAGCCATGACATTCAGCGACACGCTCATCACAATGAAGAAGAGTTTTAGTGCTGCAAACTTATACGGTTTGTGCTGATAACGCAGGTAAGCAAAGGCGATAGCCTGAATTGCATCTTGTGCCACAACCAGCGACATCATACCTATGTACCATTTATGCTGCGGATAGCCTTCGAACCCTGCTATCTGGTCGAGGAATATCATCACGCAAGCCACGAATACGAGTGCAACAATGCCCACCATCATCAATGCGGTGGTATAAACGGTGTCGGTCTTGCTCTCATCTACCTTATTCATAAAGCGGAAGAAGGTTGTCTCCATGCCGAAGGTAAGTATTACAAGCACCAGGGCTGTCTGTGCATAGAGGTCGGCATAGATGCCATAGTCGCTGCACGAGTGGAGCGTGTAAGTGTAGAGCGGCACCATGAGGTAGTTGAGAAACCTGCCGATGATGCTACTCAGACCGTATATTGCGGTGTCTTTGAAAAGTCCTTTTAAGTTTGCCATTGTTGTGTTTTTTATATGTTACTATAAAATATGGGATATATAGCCCTTGCTTACCCGAAGAACAGGTATGCCACGAATATCGCGGCGAGGATGCCTATAAGGTCAGTCCATAGTCCTGCTGCAACAGCATGGCGAGTCTTGCGCACGCTAATGCTGCCGAAATAGACAGCCAGAATGTAGAATGTCGTGTCGGTGCTGCCCTGGAAGATGCAGCTAAGACGTCCGATGAAACTGTCTGCTCCGTAAGTCGTCATTGCATCAACCATCATACCACGTGCGCCGCTACCTGAGAGAGGTTTCATGAGTGCAGTAGGCATTGCACCTACCCAGTCGGAGTTGAGTCCTGTCTGTTCTACGCACCATGCTAAACCGTTTATGAGCCAATCCATTGCCCCGGAAGCGCGGAACACGCCAATGCTGACGAGTATTGCTACAAGGTATGGGATGATAGTTACAGCAGTCTTGAAACCTTCCTTTGCGCCTTCGATAAATGCTTCATACACGTTAACCTTCTTCCTGATACCTGCAATGATGAAGGCTATGATTATAGTCATGAGTATGATGTTTGCGGCAGTCGAACTGACGAGATTCATGGTCTCGTTGTCCATCTGTCCGAATCCCCAGATGATAGTGCCGATTGCAAGCATCATACCGCCTATGGTGAGAATCATGGTCTTGTTGAAGAGGTTTATCTTCTGATAGATGCTCGTGACTATGATACCGCCTACGGTGCAGAAGAAAGTCTGTATGAGTAGTGGGATGAATATGTCGGTAGGGTCAGCAGCACCAAGCTGGGTTCTATAAACCATGATGCTTACAGGGATAAGCGTCAGTCCCGATGTGTTAAGCACAAGAAACATAATCATCGGGTTGGTAGCTGTGTCTTTCTTAGTGTTCAGTTCCTGCATCTCCTTCATTGCTTTGAGACCGAGAGGCGTAGCGGCGTTGTCAAGTCCAAGCATGTTGGCGGCAATATTCATGAATATACTGCCTGTTACTGGATGACCTTTAGGAATATCGGGGAAGAGTTTTGTAAACACAGGTGAGAGGAATCGTGCGAGAGCGTTTACCACTCCACCCTTCTCGCCAATCTTCATAATGCCAAGCCAAAGAGAAAGGACTCCGGTAAGACCCAACGAAATCTCGAAGGCGGTCTTTGCAGAGTCGAACGTGGAATCCATCATAGACGGAAACACCTCAAAGTTACCGAAGATGATGAGTTTGATAAGGGCTATGATGAAAGCAATTATGAAGAATGCTATCCAAATATAATTCAAAACCATTGTTCGCGTAATTTTTCCGCAACAAAATTAGTACAAATAAAACACACAACCAAAGATTTTCCACATTTTTTATAATTGATTAGCACATAACATTGATTTCGGGGTGTTAGACTACCACTACCTATTAAATTCAAGAAACCTCTTGTTTTCTATTGTTTTTATGCCTTTATGGCTGTTGTGTTTGTCATATTGGCAGTAAAAAGTGTGTTGGCATTGGTTTTGAAATGTGTCGTGATGAGAAGTTTCGTGTGTTATCTTTCACGCAGTTAATGGCTCGAAAAATGACAAACGACTAAACCACTAAACAAGCCAATAATAAATAGGAGGTAAAAAAGATGATGAACAACATGAACAATCAAAATCAGAATCAGGAGAAGTTTCTCGACCGCTTCGCAAAGAATCTTGTAGAGCAGGCACGTGCGGGACGACTGGATCCTGTCGTGGGACGTGATGATGAGATACGTCGGGTGTTGCAAATTCTCTCGCGACGTACGAAGAATAACCCTATACTTGTGGGCGAGCCAGGTACAGGTAAGACGGCAATCGTGGAAGGGCTGGCAGAGCGAATCCTTAAAGGTGACGTGCCTGAGAACCTGAAACGCAAGCAACTCTACTCGCTCGATATGGGTGCGTTGATTGCTGGCGCAAAGTATCAGGGTGAGTTCGAGGAACGACTTAAGGGTGTGGTAAACGAGGTGGTGCAGAGCGACGGCAACATCATTCTTTTCATCGACGAGATACACACGTTGGTGGGAGCAGGTGCTACGAGTGGTGCGATGGATGCTGCTAACATCCTTAAACCAGCGCTTTCAAGAGGCGAATTGAGAAGCATAGGAGCCACGACACTCGATGAGTATCAGAAATACTTTGAGAAGGACAAGGCGCTTGAAAGACGCTTCCAGACAGTCATGGTTGATGAACCAGATGAATTGTCGTCGATAAGTATTCTTCGTGGACTCAAGGAACGCTACGAGACGCATCACAAGGTGCGTATAAAAGATGATGCCATTATTGCTGCCGTGCAACTGAGTACACGATACATAACCGAACGCTTCTTGCCTGATAAGGCCATTGACTTGATGGATGAAGCTGCGGCAAAACTCAGGATGGAGCATGATTCCGTGCCAGAGGAACTCGATGAGATTTCACGCAAACTTAAGCAACTTGAGATTGAGCGCGAAGCTATCAAGCGCGAAAAGGATGCGGAGAAACTTGCGCAACTAAAGGATGAAATCGACAAACTGAAGAAGGAAGAAGGTGCATTCCGTTCGAAGTGGGAGCGCGAAAAGGAACTTGCCGACAAGATAATGAAGGATAAGGATGAGATGGAGCGTCTCAAGTTTGAAGCCGAGCGTGCCGAGCGTGAGGGCAACTATGAGCGTGTGGCTGAGATTCGTTACGGCAAATTACAGCAACTTGAAAGCGACATCGCTTCAATACAAGAACAGTTGAAGCAGACGCAGCAAGGCATTGCTCTAATACGCGAAGAGGTTACTGCCGACGATATTGCTGAGGTTGTAAGCCGTTGGACGGGCATACCTGTCGCAAGGATGATGCAGAGCGAAAGAGAAAAACTGCTGCATTTGGAAGCAGAACTGCATAAACGCGTGGTTGGACAGAACGATGCCATCGGTGCCGTCAGCGATGCTGTGCGCAGGAGTCGTGCAGGGCTTCAAGACCCGAAACGTCCGATTGCCTCGTTTATCTTCCTCGGCACAACAGGCACGGGAAAGACAGAACTTGCAAAAGCGTTGGCTGAATACCTTTTCAACGACGAGGCTATGCTCACGCGTATAGATATGAGTGAGTATCAGGAGAAGTTTAGCGTGAGCCGACTTGTCGGTGCGCCTCCGGGATATGTGGGATACGATGAAGGTGGCCAGCTGACCGAAGCTGTACGTAGGAAGCCGTATAGCGTGGTGCTTTTCGATGAAATAGAAAAGGCGCACCCTGATGTCTTCAACATACTGCTTCAGGTGCTCGACGACGGAAGGCTTACCGACAACAAGGGGCGCACTGTAAACTTCAAGAATACGATTATAATCATGACTTCGAATCTGAGCGCCGAGATGCTGAAGGCGAGTGTGCGACCAGAGTTCTTGAATAGGATTGATGACGTTATCACATTCAGCGACCTCAGTAAGGCAGAGATAGAAGAAGTTGTGGAGCTGCAACTTGCTATGGTAAAGAGGATGCTCGAACAGCAAGGCGTAGAACTCTCTGTCAGCAAGTCGGCTGTGTCGTTTCTTGCCGAGAAGGGCTACAATCCAGAGTTTGGTGCGCGGCCAGTAAAGCGTGCGATACAAACCTATCTGCTCAACGACCTTAGTAGGAGTCTGCTTGCGGGCGCTCTTGACAAGGACAAGCCGATTGTGGTTGATGTGGCAGATGGAGTCCTGACATTCGGGAATTGATTGAAACCCTTATCGAGTCTAATGGTGACTTGATAAGGGCTTTTTTTGTAAACAATGCGTGGATTCGGGATAAAAAAGTCGGAAGAAATAGGACAAAAAGAATTTTTTGACTCATATTTGCATCGGATCTTGGTACGTAGCGTGTTGTGTTAGGGGCTGTTTGGCTGTTTTGTGGTGTGTTTCGTTATGTGCTGAGCCCCTTGTCCTTTATTTCGCCTTTCCACACCTTAGGTGTTTAGCTCGTCACACCAGAGGTGTGCCCATTGTTACACCTTAGGTGTTACCACCCCTCGCACCTTAGGTGTGACGAGCTAAACACGTGAGGTGTGAAAGGCTGGGGCTCGCGTGCGCATGCGCGTGCGTGTAATATAATAGGTGGTGGGCAAATTCTATAAGTGCCGGTTTAGCATCGTTTGCGGCTACCTGATTTCTGTGAAAAATATGAGGGTTGGGCTTGATGGATAAGTTTTTGATAAGGAATACGAGTTAAATAATGTTAAATATATTAAAAAGTGTGTAATTGGCTGTAAAAAGAGTAGGGGAGTGAGTGGTTTTTGGCAAAAAAGTAGTACCTTTGCAGCCCAATAAGCGCATATTGTGCGCTGACTCGTCGTGATTTTGAATAAACAAATATATACAAACTTAAAAAAATTATTAAAATGCCAACTATTCAACAATTAGTAAGAAAAGGCAGAAAGGTACTTGTAGATAAGAGCAAGTCTCCAGCACTGGACAGTTGTCCACAGCGTCGTGGAGTTTGCGTACGTGTCTATACAACTACCCCAAAGAAGCCTAATTCAGCGATGCGTAAAGTCGCACGTGTTCGTTTGACAAATCAGAAAGAAGTTAACTCTTACATTCCAGGAGAAGGCCACAACCTTCAGGAACACTCAATCGTTCTTGTACGTGGCGGTCGTGTTAAGGACCTCCCAGGTGTACGTTACCACATTGTTCGCGGTACACTTGATACAGCAGGTGTAGAAGGCCGCAGACAGCGTCGTTCAAAGTATGGAGCTAAGCGCCCTAAGAGTGCAAAGAAGTAAGCCCCACGCTTTACAAGAAAACTAAAAATTTGTATTAAAAAAAGAGTTTTGCTGGTATTGTTATAAAGGTTGAGTAAATCCCATGAGAGGGGTTGAAGAACGTAAAACGACAAACAGCCAGTTGTTAAATTTTAAGAAAAATGAGAAAAGCAAAACCAAAGAAGCGCGTGATCTTACCAGATCCAGTCTTCAACGACCAGAAGGTCTCTAAGTTTGTAAATCACTTAATGTATGATGGTAAGAAGAATACCTCATACGAAATTTTCTACGCAGCTTTGAATATCGTAGAGGGCAAGATGAAGGATGCAGGTAAGTCTGCACTCGAAATCTGGAAGCAGGCTCTTGATAACGTAACTCCACAGGTCGAGGTTAAGTCTCGTCGTATTGGTGGTGCTACATTCCAGGTTCCTACAGAAATTCGCCCAGACCGTAAGGAAAGCATCTGCATGAAGAACATGATCAACTTCGCTCGCAAGCGTGGTGGTAAGACAATGGCTGACAAGCTTTCAGCAGAAATCATGGATGCATACAACAATCAGGGTGGAGCTTACAAGCGTAAGGAAGACATGCACCGTATGGCAGAAGCTAACCGTGCATTCGCTCACTTCCGTTTCTAAAGCATGCGTAGTTCACGACGATAAAGGTATTAGCAAGAGGTATTAAAGATTAATGAAACAGGATTTAGTATTGACGCGTAATATTGGTATCATGGCGCATATTGACGCCGGAAAGACTACCACTTCAGAGCGCATCCTTTTCTACACTGGAAAGACTCACAAAATCGGTGAGGTGCACGATGGTGCGGCTACAATGGACTGGATGGCTCAAGAGCAGGAAAGAGGTATCACTATTACGTCAGCTGCAACAACATGCTACTGGGAGTGGAACGGAAGGAAATATAAGATAAACCTGATTGACACTCCGGGACACGTGGATTTTACAGCTGAAGTTGAACGTTCTTTGCGTGTGCTCGACGGAGCTATCGCAACTTACTCAGCCGCCGACGGTGTACAGCCACAAAGCGAAACGGTATGGCGCCAGGCAGATAAGTACAATGTGCCAAGAATCGGTTACGTTAACAAGATGGACCGTTCAGGTGCAGATTTCTTTGGAACAGTGGAACAAATGAGAGATGTTCTCGGTGCAAATCCATGTCCTATTCAGATTCCAATCGGCGAAGAAGAAAACTTCAAGGGGGTTGTTGACCTCATTAAGATGAAGGCTATTCTCTGGCACGATGAAACAATGGGAGCAGAATATTCTATGGAAGAGATACCAGCAGACTTGCTCGAAGAGGCAGAGGAATGGAGAGATAAGATGCTCGAAAACGCTGCAAACTTCGACGATGTCTTGATGGAGAAATATCTTGAGGCACCAGAGACAATCACAGAGGAAGAAATCATAGCAGCAATACGCAAGGCAACCTGCGCTTTGGAGATGTGCCCAATGACTTGTGGCTCATCATACAAAAACAAGGGTGTGCAGACACTTCTCGACTATACTTGCGCATTCCTCCCTTCACCAGTTGACGCAGTCAATGTAGTAGGAACCAATCCTACAACAGGTGGAGAAGAAGACCGTAAGCCAAGCGAGGACGAGCCTACAGCAGCACTTGCATTTAAGATTGCTACCGACCCTTATGTAGGACGTCTGGTATTCTTCAGAGTATATTCAGGCAAGGTAGAGTCAGGAAGCTATGTGTATAATCCTCGTACTGGAAAGAAGGAACGCATCAGTCGTCTTTTCCAGATGAACTCAAACAAGCAGATTCCGATGGATTCAATTGATGCAGGTGATATTGGTTCAGGCGTAGGATTCAAAGATATCCATACTGGCGATACACTTTGTGACGAACAACATCCAATCGTGTTGGAATCTATGGATTTCCCAGACCCTGTAATCGGTGTTGCTGTTGAGCCTAAGACTCAGAATGACCTTGATAAGTTAGGCATCGGACTTGCAAAACTTGCAGAAGAAGATCCTACATTCACAGTACATACTGATGAACAGACAGGTCAGACAATCATCTCAGGTATGGGTGAGCTTCATCTTGACATTATCATCGACCGTCTGAAAAGAGAGTTTAAGGTTGAGTGCAACCAAGGCAAGCCACAGGTAAGCTATAAGGAAGCCATCACCAAGACTGTAGAAAACTTCCGCGAAACTTATAAGAAGCAGAGCGGTGGACGTGGTAAGTATGGTGATATTATTGTCAACATAGGTCCTGCAGACGAAGACTTCAAGGAAGGCGGACTTCAATTCATCAACGAAGTTAAGGGTGGTAATATTCCAAAGGAATACATTCCTGCAGTTCAGAAGGGTTTCGAGACGGCAATGAAGAATGGTATCCTCGGTGGATATCCAATGACAAGCCTTAAGGTAACACTTGTTGACGGTAGCTACCATCCAGTAGATTCAGACCAGCTCTCATTTGAACTCGCAGCAATGAATTGCTACAAGAATGCAATGACTAAGTGCGGTCCGGTACTGATGGAGCCAATCATGAAACTCGACGTGGTAACACCAGAAGAGAACATGGGTGACGTAATCGGTGACTTGAACAAGCGTCGCGGTCAGGTGGAAGGCATGGACGAGGCTCGCAGCGGTGCTCGCATCGTGAAGGCACAAGTTCCACTTTCAGAAATGTTCGGATATGTAACAGCATTGAGAACAATTACATCTGGACGCGCAACAAGTTCGATGGAATATGACCACCATGCTCCAGTAACAAGTTCAATCGCAAAGGCAGTACTTGAAGAAATCGGAGGCCGAGTAGATTTAGTATAATAAAATAAGGTGTAGAGTTGAGTCCTGTTAGAAAATGACTCTTAACGGAAAGCTCTCACAAATAACATTAATAAAACATTATAACAAAATGAGTCAGACAATTAGAATTAAGCTGAAAAGTTACGACCACACATTGGTTGACAAGTCAGCAGAGAAAATCGTGAAGGCTGTAAAGGCAACAGGCGCACAAGTAAGCGGTCCTATTCCTCTCCCAACACACAAGAGAATCATTACAGTAAACCGTTCAACTTTCGTAAACAAGAAAGCACGTGAACAGTTCCAGCTCTCATCATTCAAGCGTCTTATTGACATTCATGAGTCAACTCCTAAGACAATTGATGCACTGATGAAACTTGAATTGCCAAGTGGTGTAGAAGTTGAAATCAAGGTATAGTACCGTAGTGAGAAATATCAAAATGATTTTTTTTAATTTTTATAAATATTAATTGAAATGCCAGGATTATTAGGAAAGAAAATCGGAATGACATCCGTTTTCAGTGCCGACGGTAAGAATGTACCGTGCACTGTTATCGAAGCTGGTCCTTGTGTTGTAACTCAGGTGAAGACTGTCGAAAAAGACGGTTATGCAGCCCTTCAGTTAGGTTTTGCAGAGGCAAAGGAAAAGAACACCTCAAAGCCTATGATGGGACACTTCAAGAAAGCCGGTACAACACCAAAGAGACACTTGGCCGAGTTCAAGTTTAACGAAGAACATGCTCTTGGAGACACTATCACAGTGGAAATCTTCAATGATGTTCACTTCGTTGATGTAATCGGTACCTCTAAGGGACATGGCTTCCAGGGCGTTGTAAAGCGTCATGGTTTTGGTGGCGTCGGCCAGTCAACTCACGGTCAGGATGACCGCGCACGTAAGCCGGGAGCTATAGGTGCTTGTTCATACCCAGCTCAGGTATTCAAAGGAATGCGCATGGGTGGACAAATGGGTGGTGACAGAGTCACAACTCAGAATCTCAAAGTATTAAAGGTGATTCCAGAACATAACCTCCTTCTCGTTAAGGGTTCTGTAGCTGGTCATAATGGTTCAACTGTTTTAATTAACATGTAATTATGGAAGTAAAAGTATTAAATATCAAAGGTCAGGAAACAGGTAAGACCGTTTCTTTGAACGAACAGGTATTCGGTATCGAACCAAATGACCATGTAGTATATTTGGCAGTAAAGCAGTATCTCGCAAACCAGCGTCAGGGTACAGCTAAGTCAAAGGAAAGAAGTGAAATCTCAGGTTCAACAAAGAAACTCGGACGCCAGAAGGGCGGTGGCGGTGCACGTCATGGTGATATCAACTCTCCACTTTTGAGAGGTGGTGGTCGCGTATTCGGTCCTAAGCCACGCGATTATGCTTCAAAGCTGAACAAGAAGGTAAAGGCTTTGGCACGTAAGAGCGCTCTGGCTTATAAGGCACAGGAGAACGCTATTGTAGTTGTTGAAAACTTCGCATTCGAGGCTCCAAAGACAAAGGCTTTCATCGAAGTAATGAACAACATCAACGTAGCTGGCAAGAAGCCTCTCTTCGTAGTTTCTGAGAATGAAAAGAATGTTTATCTCTCATCACGCAACGTACAGGGCGTAAATGTTGTCCCTGCAAATCTCATGAACACTTATAATGTAATGGATTCAAACGTTGTAGTATTTACAGAGACTGCACTCAATACAGTAGAAGGAATCTTAACAAAATAAAAAGGAGAAAACAATATGGCAAAAGTTATCAGACCGCTGGTTACAGAAAAAATGACTGGCATCACAGAAAAGATGAACAATAGATTTGGCTTTATTGTAGCTCCAGATGCTAATAAGATCGAAATCAAGCAGGAGATTCAGAAACTGTATAATGTTACAGTTGTTGACGTGAATACAATGAAGTATGCAGGTAAGCGCCAGAGTCGTTGGACAAAGGCTGGTCTCGTGAAGGGACAGAAGCCTGCATTTAAGAAAGCAATCGTCACTCTTAAAGAGGGCGAGACAATAGATTTTTACAGCAATATATAATAATAAACAATGGCAGTACGTAAATTAAAACCCGTAACACCGGGTCAGAGACACAAAGTTATTGGTACGTTCGAAGAAATTACTGCATCCGTACCAGAGAAATCTCTCGTTTATGGTAAGCGTTCTACTGGTGGTAGAAATAACACTGGTAAGATGACTGTACGTTACATGGGCGGTGGTCACAAGAGAAAATACCGTTTCATCGACTTTAGACGTGAGAAAGATGGTGTTCCAGCTGTAGTAAAGACAATAGAGTACGATCCAAACCGTTCGGCTCGTATCGCTCTCTTGTTCTATGCAGATGGTGAAAAGCGATATATTATTGCTCCTAATGGATTGCAGGTCGGCGCAACTTTGATGTCAGGTAAGGATGCTGTTCCAGAAGTTGGAAACGCACTTCCTTTGGAGAACATCCCTGTAGGTACAGTAATTCACAACATTGAATTACGCCCAGGTCAGGGTGCCTTGCTCGTTCGCTCGGCAGGTAATTTCGCTCAGTTGACTTCACGCGATGGTAAGTATTGTGTAATCAAGCTTCCTTCAGGTGAAACTCGTCAGATTCTAAGTGCTTGTAAAGCTACTGTAGGTAGTGTAGGTAACTCAGACCACGCTCTTGAACAGTCAGGTAAGGCTGGACGTTCACGTTGGTTAGGTCGTCGTCCTCACAACCGTGGTGTTGTTATGAATCCACATGATCACCCAATGGGTGGTGGTGAAGGCCGTCAGTCTGGTGGACATCCACGTTCACGTAAGGGCTTGTACGCTAAGGGTCTCAAGACAAGAGCACCAAAGAAGCTTTCAAATAAGTATATAATCGAAAGAGCAAATAAAAAATAAAAGTTAACTAGAGTAAATTATGAGTCGTTCATTAAAAAAAGGTCCATACATCAACGTCGCACTTGAGAATAAGATTCTCGCTATGAATGAAAGCGGCAAGAAGAATGTCGTAAAGACATGGGCCAGAGCTTCAATGATATCTCCAGACTTTGTTGGACATACTGTTGCAGTTCATAACGGAAACAAATTTATCCCTGTTTACATTACAGAAAACATGGTAGGACACAAGTTAGGCGAATTCTCACCTACTCGTAAGTTCGGAGGCCATGCTGGTAATAAGAAGTAATAGGGCAAACCATTGAAAAAAAAGAATAATTATAATGGGAGCAAGAAAAAAAATATCGGCTGAAAAAAGAAAAGAAGCCCTTAAGACAATGTATTTTGCAAAGCTTAATGGTGTTCCTTCTTCTCCACGCAAGATGCGCTATGTAGTGGATCTTATCCGTGGTATGGAAGTAAACCGTGCTTTGGCTGTTCTTAAGTTCTCCAAGAAAGCTGCTTCTGAGAATGTAGAGAAGTTGCTTCGTTCTGCAATCGCTAACTGGGAAACAAAAAATGACCGTCGTGCAGAAGAAGGAGAATTATACGTCACTCAAGTATATGTAAACGAAGGTGTGACAATGAAGCGCATGCGCCCTGCACCTCAGGGACGTGGATACAGAATCCGCAAGCGTTCTAATCATATCACTTTGTTCGTTGATGTAAAACCTAATGATAATAAATAAGTATGGGACAGAAAGTAAATCCAATAAGTAACCGTCTTGGTATAGTAAGAGGTTGGGATTCTAACTGGTATGGCGGCAAGAACTTCGGCGATAACATCAAGGAAGATACTCAGATTCGTAAGTATCTGAACGAGCGCCTTGCTAATGCAAGTGTTTCCCGTATTGTTATTGAGCGTACATTGAAGCTTGTCACTATTACAATCTGCACTGCACGTCCAGGTATCATCATAGGTAAGGCTGGTCAGGAAGTTGATAAGCTTAAGGAAGAATTGAAGAAACTCTACAATAAAGAGATTCAAATCAATATTTTCGAGGTTAAAAGACCTGAACTTGATGCTAACATCGTTGGTAATAACATCGCTCGCCAGGTAGAGGGTAAGATTGCTTACCGCCGTGCTATCAAGATGGCTATTGCCAATACCATGAGAATGGGTGCTGAAGGTATCAAGATTCAGATTTGTGGTCGTCTTAACGGTGCTGAAATGGCACGCAGCGAAATGTATAAGGAAGGACGTACTCCTCTCCATACATTCCGTGCTGACATTGACTACTGTCAGACTGAAGCCCTTACAAAGGTTGGCTTGTTAGGTATTAAGGTTTGGATTTGCCGTGGCGAAGTCTATGGCAAGAAGGATCTGGCACCTAATTTCACTCAGGAAAAGGGCATGGGTCGTCCTAATGGCGGTTTCAATGGAAGAAGACGTAATAAGAGAAATATTAACCGTTAAAAAGAACTATCATGTTACAGCCTAAAAGAGTAAAATATAGAAGACCTCAAGATGGTCGTGGCAAT
>JAUNQM010000128.1:0-355 GCA_030536165.1 Prevotellaceae bacterium
CAAGAAAGGCTTGATGCAGTGTGTAACTTCCACGAGCCCCAAAGTTAATAATTCATAAATCACAAGTCACATTTCACATTTATTTCGTAAATTTGCAAACCTAATTTTGAAATATGCTTAAAAATCACATAAAACTCTTATATTTATCCTTAATTTGCTTCGCCTTTGCAACCCTTGCTAAAGCTGAACCCTCTGGAACTTTTGATGCTCCAAAATACGAGGCACGAGCCGTATGGATTACCACAATCGGAGGACTTGACTGGCCTCACAACTATGCACGCGACACTAATACCATCGACCGACAGAAAAAGGAACTTTGCCAGATTCTCGACCAGCTCAAGGCTGCAAACGTAAA
>JAUNQM010000128.1:365-7237 GCA_030536165.1 Prevotellaceae bacterium
CAGACACGTGTCCGCGGAACTGTCATCTCCCCTTCCGACCTCGAACCGTGGGACGGTTGCATGAGCGGACGTCCAGGTGTTTCGCCTGGATACGACCCTCTGCAATTCGCTATCGATGAATGCCACCGACGCGGCATGCAACTCCACGCATGGATTGTGTGCATACCTCTCGGTGAGAATGTAAAAGAAGGTGTGAAGCACATGAAGAAAGTGCATCCTGAGCTTTACGTCAAGATTAAGACGCATGGTTTCATGCGCCCAGAACGTGAAGGCACAGGCGACTACATTGCAAACATCTGCAAGGAAATAACCTCACGCTACGACATCGACGGCATCCACCTCGACTACATTCGCTATCCAGAGGAAGGAGTACTGCCAGGCAAAGCCGACGACAAACGCGCAAACATCACACGCATCGTGAACAAAATCTCCACAGCAGTCAAAACCATCAAGCCGTGGGTGATGATGAGTTGCTCACCTATCGGCAAATACAATAATCTTCCACGATACAGTTCACACGGTTGGGACGCTTACTCTGCTGTCTATCAGGACGCACAAGCATGGCTACGCGACGGATTGATGGACGCTCTCTTCCCTATGATGTACTTCCAAGGCGACCAATTCTACCCTTTTGCTGCCGACTGGAAAGAGAACAGCACAGGCAAGATTATAGCCCCAGGACTTGGTATCTACTTCATGAGCCCGAAGGAGAAAAACTGGTCGTTGTCAGTCATAACACGCGAGATGCACGTTCTTCGCCAGCTCGGTCTTGGGCATGCCTACTTCCGCAGCAAGTTCTTCACCGACGACGTCAAAGGCATTTACAACGAGACAGCCAACTGCATCGACAATCATCCGTCACTCATTCCAGCGATGACATGGACAAACAGCCTTGCACCTTCAAGTCCTAAGGACATAAAGATTACTAACGACGGAGCAACAGAGACAATCACATGGTCGGGAGCAGAAAACAACAACGATTCCCCATACCTATTATATAATATATACGCGTCAGAGGACTATCCAGTTGATATCACCGACGCAAAGAACCTCATTGCAACACGCTTATCAAGCAACACGATAACCATTAACGCACAATCATCGACGCTCAATTATGCTGTGACAGCCGTTGACCGCTACGGAAACGAAAGCGTCCCATACGGCAAGAAAGAAATAGCAAAGGTGAAGAACCTCAAACTGTTCAAGGTTCATGGCAACTGGATTGAACTGCCGCAAAAGCCAAACACTATCGACGCAGACTACCTTGCAGTGAAAGACATTGCGGGGAAAATCGTCACTACAATACCTTGGCATGGCACTAAACAGGATAATACAGCATACGTTGGCGATATCAAAGACGGGTATTATCAACTCTGCACGCTCAACCATAAAGGCATTGTCCATCGCCTCGGATTCTTCAAGTTGAAGCGTGAATAAATCACTCAAAATCATCCATCTACACCCTTAGCCCTTCACACCTCAGGTGTTCGCATCGAAACACCTGAGGTGTGAGGTATGGTTACACCTGAGGTGTGAGGCTTGTAACACCTAAGGTATGAAGGGCTAAGAATATAGATAAATAAAACTATGCCACCATTTGCGTCATTTCAATGTTATCTCTATGGCGAGATGTCCATTGGCAGAGGATGGTATGAAAGGCTTTGTAGATTTGCCATTAACCATAAACGAGGCAACTTTGCTGCCTTTACCTTTAACGGTTATGTCGAGGACGGCGTTGCGGTATCGTACGTCGTTGATTTTGATAGAAGAGCCATCAGTCATACCTATCGGTGCAAATGCGAGCCCATCTATGCATGGATGAAGGCCGATAATGTTGTTGATGATTGCCCTCAGCATACCTGTAGCGCACCATGTCTGATGGTTGAGGGGCGGCCAAAGCGTGCCACACTGCCATCCGCCCGATGGATTACCTTCGATGGTATAGATTTCGTGGAAGTTTGGGGTGGCATCAGCCTCGAGTGCAAGGCGTGAAATGGCATTGACTTCATGCCAGAAGCTATCGTATGCCCCTACCTTTGCGCACGCTGCCGCATAAAACATATTGACGTGCGGCCATATCATGACGTTATGGCGACCTGGTTTTTCACTGCTGAATCGTGGGAAGCATGGCCACACAGTTGGCACTCCATTACTGCTCTGATAGGTGGAGGCTATGATTTTCCTTGCCTCCTTGTCGGTGACCAAATCAAAAAGTATGGTGAATGCGACGCCGAGACCTTCTTGATATTTATGTGCGCGACCTGTGTGATCTATCAAATAATAGAGCCGCGAGTTCGACTTATCAAAGAAATAACGACGGAAGTTCTTCTTTAATTTTGATGCCTTCTTTACGAATGACTTTACCTCCGAAGGTTCACAAATTTTAGCCATTTCAACGAGACATTTGTATGCTTCATAATATGTTGCATTCGTGGAAAGGCACTTGATTGCATGCGAGTTTGGATGGTCTAAGACGTACGACTTGCTGTCGAGCGACGGGTCATAGATCGGTTCGTCGTAGGCAGCAATGCCATCTTGATATACAGCTGGCCCAGTAAAAAGTCCATATTCATAGTCAAACACAGAGTCCTCTAACTGTGTCATGGTTTGCTTGCAGCACTGATACGCCTCACGGAGGAAAACCTCACGACCCGTGACAAGGTAGTGGTTCCATGCAGCAATGACCCATATTATCTTGTCCCAGTACTGATGGCCGATAGTTTTATGGTTGTTTGTCACGCTCCAAAGCGAATATTCGGCAACATCGGGACGCAAGAGTGATGCTGCGTTCCATGAGTTGATAGAAATGTCGCGCGTCCATTCGCCGCCATAGTCGGCACCTGCTTTTAAGAGCTGACCGTCGGTATTGTGGTCGATGGTCCATAGTGCAAGTTGAAGTGACTTCTGCAGTCCCTCCCCTACTTCAGCACGCAATGGAAGCGACATCAACGATAGCAAAAGCAAAAAGCAAAACGAGCGAAAGCAATGAAATTTGAACATTACAACTTGAATTTAGGTTAATTGTCTGGTTGATTAAGGAAATCTTTCGGAAGAAGCCCGAACTGCTTATAGAAGCACTGAGTGAAGTATGATGGTGCTGTGAAACCAACCTGATAGCAAACTTCGCTCACTCGCATATTTGAACTCTTCATTAAATATGCAGCATACTTGAGACGTTCAACCTTGATGTAGTTGTTCGGCGACATATTGAAGACGCCACGTATCTTGCGATTGAGACCTGTACGGCTCATGCACAGTTCGCGTGCAAGTTCGGTGATGCCAAAGTCGCTGTCACACATATTCTTTCGCATGACTTCCTCAAGATTCTTGATGAACTGACTGTCGGCCTTGCTTATTGTGACTGTATCCGACGGCAAGAATGGCGATGCAGCGTAAGCAGCCTTAGCACTCTGGCGATGACGAAGAAGATTGCGTATCGAGCTACGCAGGTAATCCATCGAGAACGGCTTTTCAATGTAAGCATCTGCACCACTCTCCATACCCTCGACCTTAGCCGAATCAAGTGTAAGGGCTGTAAGAAGTATGACAGGGATGTGACTGTAGTTGACGTCGTTTTTCACCTCACGGCAGAACTCAAAGCCGCCCATTGGCTCCATCATCACGTCGCTGACGATAAGCACAATATCTTCATTGTCGGTAAGCACTTTCATAGCTTCTTCACCATTGGCTGCAGTAAGCACAGAATATTCGTCTTCAAGTTGCGAGCGCTCATAGTTCTGCATTTCGATATTGTCCTCAACAATGAGTATCTGTGGTAGTTCTGATGCATTAGGATTGTCTGAAGATTTTGACTCGAAAGTTGTTTCCTCTTCTTTTGTCAAGCTGATTGCCGATTTCACTTTCTGCATAGGAAGTGAAAGTACGAAGACATTCATTTCAGCATCGTCCTGCATGCAGAGTGTACCCTCATGAAGTTCTGCAATTGCACGTGCAAGCGGGAGGCCGATACCTGTGCCTGGCACAGTCGAAGTAGTACTGTTTCCACGCTCAAACGGCTCGAAGATCTTCTCACGCAACTTCTGCGGCACAAGTTGACCGTCGTTAGTCAGTACGACCTTTATCTCGTCAACTTGTTTGCCTTCATCATTTGTCATACTTACCGAACGGAGGTCAAGATTGATGTAATGGTCGCAATACTTCACTGCATTATTGAGCATATTGGATATTATCTTCGTGAAGCCTTCCTTATCTATATATGCGAATATCGGTTCTTCTGGATGTGCAAACTGTGAATCGATGCCTTTCTCACGCATTAGCGGCGTGAAGCGAACATAAACATCATCAATAACCTTAGTCACATTACATCGTTCAATATTCAGTTTAAGACTGTCGTGTTCCGCCTTGCGGAAGTCAAGCAACTGATTAGTAAGTTCGATGAGGCGCGACACGTTTTTGTCCATGATATTGAGTTCTTCTTTTTCTGACGACTCAATTTCCTTATGCTTGAGAAGTTTTTCAAGCGGAGCCTTGATAAGCGTAAGCGGAGTACGAATCTCATGAGCCACATTTGTGAAGAAGTTAATCTTCGACTGATACAGTTCCTGTTCCTTCTCGTATTCAAACTTCTGCATAGCATTCTCACGCTGCTCCTTTGCACGAGTCTGTATGAGTTTTGCCCCGAAATAAATGATTAGAGCCAGAATAAGAAGATAGATAGCGTAAGCCCACCATGAACGATAGAAAGGAGGACGGATTGTGATGTCCATCTCAAACTGGTTACCAACTACAGCGTCAGATGCTGCACGTGCGCGGACAAGAAGTTTATAATGTCCTGGTGGCAGATTTGTGAAGCCAATGGTATAGTTGTCAGGCACAGGAAGCCATGAATCTTCAAATCCTTTCATCATATACTCCATCTGCACTTGTTCGTCGGCAGCATAGAGCAGCGAGGCTATCTGTATGGCAAAGGTGTTTTCGCTATTCGATAGCGAGATTTCATCAGAAAAGACAATACTCTTTGAAAGCGGTGAGTTCTCACCATATTGAGTCACAGGGCTGTTGTTAATCAGCAATTCTGTTGCCACTATATGTGGATTGAATGTGGCATCGTGGAACTGGTCAGGCGAGAATGCGACAACGCCTTTCAGACAGCCGAGATATATTCGTCCGTTCTTTGCAACCAGCCCCGACTTGTAGTTGAAGTTGTTGTCGAGCAGTCCGTTGGCAGTAGTGTATGTTCGTGAATCTTTTGTTGATGGGTCGTACCAGATAAGTCCACGGCTGGTACTTATCCAGAGTTTCTCCTCGTTATCTTCAAGCACGGAATATGTTGTAGCATTCTGTGCAAGGGTGCTTATCTTGTATTCTTCGAAGCAATCTTTCTTGCTGTCATACATAAATATACCGCTATCCTCAGTCGTGACTAATATAGTGCCGTTGGAGAGTTCGCTGACGTCAATCACATTCTTTGCCATCAGCTTCGAATTAGACATGGAATAAGATACCCATTTGCCAGTTGAGGCTTTCCTGCAACTGATGGAGTTACCATATATGACAGCCCAAAGATTGCCCGCTTTGTCTTCATGGACATCATAGATAATGCTGTGAGGCACTTCATCTATATAGGTAACTTCGCCATTCTTCTCGTAACGGCAAAGACCGCCAAGTGTACCGAAATAGATATCGCCGCCACGCGTTTTCTCAATTGCAAAGATATCGTTATCGTGGAGTTGTGCTCCTACTCCCAGTCCTGCCTTTATAGTCTTTGTTACTTGCAAAGTCTTGGTGTCGATGATAACAACGCCATAAGAATATGCACCTACCCACAGTTGGTCGCCTACGACGCACAAGCCATGAATATTAGGGAAGTCGGCACTCTTCTCAATAAAACGGAACTCACCTGTAGATGGGTCAAAGCGGTTTAAGCCTCCGTCTTCCGTTCCTATCCAGATGCATCCCTGATTGTCCTCAACCATTTCTCTTACCCTGCGGCCATGCAATGAATTTGCCACATCAATACGAGGGAAGAAGCAATCAAACGGCATTGAACTCTTTGACGAGAAGCACACTCCGCTGAAGTATGTTCCTGCCCAAAGTCCACCATTCTTATCGCAGTAGAGAGACTGTATGGAGTTGTCGGAAAGCGACAAAGGGTTTGAGGCTTCGTACTCGTAATGATACAGTTCGTGGGTAAGCATCTCATATATATAAATGCCATTCTCGGTAGCCACGATAATATCGTTGTCGCGACGTGCCAAAGAATGCACAAACTTTCCCTTTCCCTCAACGCCATCGAACAAAGGCTTTGCCGTTCTGGTATTTAGGTTCAGCAGATACACTCCTTCGCCTTCAGTACCGATATAAGCCAAATCCTGTTCCGTGGTCAAGATATCACGAATCTGCACACCACCGAGAATAGTCTTGCCATCATCAAGAAGGAAAGGCGTAGCACTTTTAAGTGTCTTGTCAACCAAGTACAATCCCTGCCCATAGAAGCTGACCCAGATTCTCTGCTTTGTGTCACAGGCTACCGCCGAGATGTTGAAAAATTCATTGAAGGAATTGTGGTAGAGTTTATTGTTTTTAGTATCGTAATAGAATAGTCCCTGATGATTGGTCGCGATGATTAAGTCTTTACCGCAATAGCGCAACAGCAACACGTTAGAGCTAATCTTCGTACCATCAGTTGCCTTTGTCGCAAACATCTGGAATGACTCTGTCGAAGGCTTGAACTGGTAAAGGCCAGTACCTGTTCCAATCCACAGGCTACCATCTTCGGCAGGGAGAATAGAACTCACGTCATTGCTCTGCAGATTACCTACGGCTTTGAAATATGCCTTGAAGTTCTTACCATCAAAACGGTTGAGACCGTTTCGTGTTCCGAACCACAAGAAACCCGTCTTGTCTTGTGC
>JAUNQM010000129.1 GCA_030536165.1 Prevotellaceae bacterium
TTGTAAATTGTACATTGTAAATTGTAAATGGTACATGCCTTTATCTGTGTCCGCCGCCTGAGAAGCCGCCACCACCTCCGTGACCGCCACCAGAGAAGCCTCCGCCTCCGCCACCGCCGCCTCCGCGACTACCGCCTGAGAAACCTCCACCGCTGCAGCCACCAGAGAATGAACTTCCGCTGTATGAACGAGTGCTGCCAAAGTTAGTGGTGCTGCGAGTCGTACTGAATCCGCGGCTGGTGTTTGTTGTGCTTTTGCCAAAGTTTGAGTTGCCAGACCTGAAGCCACGGTTCGATGTATCGAAGCGTTTGTTGAACGATGTGTGGTTGCCTGTTCCGCTTGACGCATAGACGCGAGAGTGGTTGCGAGTGCCAGGACGTGATGCTACGTAGATAGGTCTGTTCCATATTGGTCTGTACCATCCTGGACCATACCAAGGGTCGTACCATATAGGTGAATACCATCTGTTCCATGCATATCCCCATCCCCAAGAAGTATAGTACCATGGGTCGTACCATGGATCAAACCACGGGTCGTAGAAGCGGTAACGATAGTAATATGGGTCGTACCAACCGTTGTCGATGAACTCGATGCGGCGAGTCACGTACATTGTGTCCTGCACGACAGAATCAACACGCTCACTGCTGTTATATGCACGTCCGCGGCGGTTATAGTCGTCCACGTCAACATCAATGCCACCATTGTTGTCGATGAATACGATATCGCTGTTTGCGTCGTAGCCATCTGTTGCAGTCGGGATTGTTGTGTACTCATTGTTCACATTCGACTTCATAGTCTTCTTTGTGAAGTACATGTCGTCCTGTGCAAAAACGCTTGTTGCAGCAACAGCCATGCATACGATGGCGAGCATCTTCTTAAAGGATAAAATCTGTTTCATAATCGTGTTCCTTTTAGATTTTATATATTTTCACGATGCAAAAGTAATACTTGTTTTCGTTACTTCAAAGTGGAAATACCCTAATCGGGTGGGGAATTTCCCTAATTAGTTGATGCCTCAAAATATAAAAATACTGCCAAGTCATGAAAAGGCATGGCAGTACATTATATATAAGGAGTGCTTAGTTTGCTGATGTGAATTCTTCGAGGAAGCGCACGTCGTTCTCTGAGAACATACGCAGGTCGCTTACCTGATACTTGAGATTGGTGATACGCTCAACGCCAAGACCGAATGCATAGCCAGTGTATTCCTTGCTGTCGATGCCACATGCTTCGAGCACGTTAGGGTCAACCATACCACAACCAAGAATCTCAACCCATCCTGTGTGCTTGCAGAATCCGCAACCTTTACCGCCGCAGATGTTGCATGAGATATCCATCTCTGCACTTGGCTCAGTGAATGGGAAGTATGATGGACGAAGGCGAATCTTTGTGTCGTTGCCGAACATTTCGCGTGCAAATGTGAGCAGCACCTGCTTGAGGTCGGTAAACGATACGTTCTTGTCGATGTAGAGACCTTCAATCTGATGGAAGAAACAGTGTGCGCGTGCTGAAATAGCTTCGTTACGATAAACTCGTCCTGGGCAGATTACGCGGATAGGCGGCTGAGTCTTTTCCATTACGCGAGCCTGAACACTACTTGTATGAGTGCGGAGGATGATGTTCTTGATTACATTCTCATTCGTCTCAACAAAGAATGTGTCTTGCATATCGCGTGCAGGGTGGTCGGCTGCAAAGTTGAGCTTTGTGAACACGTGAAGGTCATCTTCAACCTCAGGTCCTTCAGCAAGTGAGAATCCCATGCGACCAAAGATGTTGATAATCTCATTCTTCACGATTGTCAGCGGATGACGACTGCCGAGATTTACTGGATAAGCCGTACGCGTAAGGTCGATGCTATCGTCGGCAGATTCCTTTGATTCGCACTGCTCCTTGAGCGTGTTAATCTTTGCGAGGGCAGTCTGCTTCAGTTCGTTAATCTTCATACCGACTTCCTTCTTCTGCTCTGCAGGCACGTTGCGGAAGTCTGCCATGAGGTTGTTTATCTCACCTTTTTTGCTAAGGTATTTCAGTCGCAATGCTTCGAGCTGCTCTTCATTCTCAGCTGTCAGACCGTTTACTTCTTCGAGTAATTGTGCTATCTTTTCTAAAATCATAGTCGTATATTATTATTTGCGCCACAAAGGTAATAAAATTCATTGGCATTTATAGAAAAGATTTGCTGTTTTTTTTGATTATTTGCCAAATAAATGTTATTTTTGCATCAAATTATGGAATAATACTTATTTGACTAACATTATAACTAAGAAACTATGAAGAAATTTATGGACGAGAACTTCCTGCTTGAGACCAAGACAGCGCAGGAGTTGTATCACAATCACGCAGCAAAGATGCCTATCATCGACTATCATTGCCATCTTATTCCAAAGATGGTTGCAGATGACCACAAGTTTAAGTCAATCACTGAAATATGGCTTGGCGGCGACCACTATAAGTGGAGAGCAATGCGTACTAATGGCGTCGATGAACGCTATTGCACTGGTACTGACACCACCGACTGGGAGAAGTTTGAGAAGTGGGCAGAGACTGTGCCTTATACTTTCCGCAACCCTCTCTATCACTGGACGCACCTTGAACTTAAGACAGCCTTTGGCATCAACAAACTCTTGAAGCCTGAGACTGCAAAGGAAATCTTCGACGAGTGCAACGACAAACTTCTCAATGACCCTAACTATACAGCTCGCGGTTTCATGCGCAGGTATAATGTTGAGTGTGTATGCACTACCGACGACCCTGTTGATGACCTTCGCTACCATAAGCAGACAGCTGAAAGCGGCTTTGAGGTGAAGATGATTCCTGCATGGCGTCCTGACAAGGCAATGAACATTGAAAAGCCTGAGTTCCCTGCTTACGTCAATACTCTTGGCGAGGTTGCCGGCGTCACAATCACCACATTCAAGGATATGCTCGACGCTCTGAAGAAGCGTCACGACTTCTTCCACTCAATGGGCTGCCGCTTGAGCGACCACGGTATTGAGGAATTCTACGATGAGCCTTACACTGATGCAGAGATTGAGACCATCTTTGCAAAGGCTATGAGCGGAAAAGAACTTTCTGTATATGAGCAACGCCAGTATAAGCATTGCTTCTTGTTCAAGATGGCTGTGATGGATGCAGAGGCTGATTGGACTCAGCAGTTCCATTATGGTGCTATCCGCGACAACAATGACTTGATGTATAAGCAGCTCGGTCCTGATACAGGCTTCGACTCAATTGGTGAATTTACGACTGCACGTGCTATGAACAAGTTCCTCAATAGCCTTAATGTTGAGGGCAAACTCACTCGCACAATCCTTTACACACTCAATCCTTGTGCAAATGAAGTCATCGCCACATCGCTCGGAAACTTCCAGGATGGTTCTTGCCCAGGCAAGATTCAGTTTGGTTCTGGCTGGTGGTTCAACGACCAACTCGACGGCATGACACGCCAGATGAACTCGCTTTCTGTTCTCGGATTGCTGAGCCGTTTCGTTGGAATGCTCACCGACTCACGCTCGTTCCTGTCATATCCACGCCACGAATACTTCCGTCGTCTCCTTTGCAACCTGCTCGGTAACGACGTTGAGAAGGGTTTGATTCCTGACACAGAGATGGATCAGCTCGCAAAGATGGTTGAGGATATCTCTTACAACAACGCAAAGAACTACTTCAAGTTCTAATAAACTCTCTACCCCAAAATATAGTTCCAGAGGTTCCTGTTTGGAGCCTTTGGAACTTTTCAATATCGAAAAATCGAGCCATTCTTCGATTGCTCACAAAAGGTATAAAGATGAAACACATTCTAATATTGTTACTTTCGTTTATCCCTATGCTCGCATTGGCACAGGAAAACATCCACATCGACGCAGGCAACGCTCGCATCGACTTTATGGGCTATGGTCAATCAACATTCACCGTCGATAACACCAACGATGAGGAAAAGAATGCCTTCAAGGTTGAACGCGTGATACTTATGACCGATGCCCACATCACTCCTAATCTCGAATTCTTCCTTATGGTCGATGCAGCATCGCAGGACAACAAGAGAATCATGCATGAGTACTGGGGACAATACACGTTCCACGATGCACTCAGCGTAAAGTTCGGACAGTATAAGATGCCGTTTACAATCGAGAATCCAATCTCGCCGACAGCTATGGGAAACATCTATTTCCATGAAGGAATGTGCTACATGGTAGGCTGTGGTGGCGACCCGACTTACGGCAGTTTTGCCGGACGCGACTTCGGTCTTACCCTTTCCGGTAGTGCTTTCCCTGCCTCCGACGGGCATTACAAGTTCACCTATTACGCAGGAGTGTTCAACGGAACTGGTATGAACCAGACGGAGAACAACACGCAGAAAGACGTTATTCTTCGCGCTGACTATCAGCCTGTGAAGAACATAACGCTATCGACATCCGCATATCTCGGCACTGGTCATGCCATAGCAGCCGACCCTTACGGCCATTTCAATGTGGGCGACGACTATAAGCGTCAGCGTTGGGCAATAGGTGGCGAGGCAAACTTGGATAAGTTTTATCTTCGCAGTGAATACATACGTGGATGGAACGAAGGCACTCCGATGCATAGTGTCTATGCTGAAGCGTGGCTCAAACTATTCCGTTTGCCGAAGCAACAAAACATAGATGTAGTGCTCGACTATGAATATTTCGACAAGAATATTTTCATTTCCGATGCTACGCGCAACTATATGGGAGGTCTGCAGTGGTGGTTCCACAAGCAGTGCCGCGTGTCATCTCTCTTCCAGTTGAAAGACCCGATCAACGGCAGCATCACACGTCGATGGGTTACGCAACTCCAGTTACGCTTCTGATTTTCAGGGATAAATACAGCTCTTGCCCGTTCGTCATCCTGAACTTGATTCAGGATCTCCTTCGGGATGCTCAATTGCCAAATGGCCTGTTGTCAATAAGTTGAGCCCTCCACACCTCAGGTGTAAAAAGCGTCACACCTGAGGTGTCACCATATTAAACACCTTAGGACTGACAGCCGGAACACCTAAGGTGTGAAGGGCTAAAATAAGGGACAAGTAAAGCTTGACATCAGCAGAGACATCCCCCTTAGTTTTAATGAAGACTAAAGGGGATGTTTGATTTTTTTTGCAAAAAGTAGGACTTTTCCTCACAAAATGCTCATCGCGCGCGTGCATGCGCGCGTTATAAATAAGGTGTAGAACGAAGCACGTTATTCCTCTATTCTTGAAAACTGCCGTGTAATCTTTGAGACGTAGCTGCCGGTTATCTCGCGTGGATGATAGCGGAATGTCGTAGCAGAGCGATATAAGTGTTTGAAGTTCTTCTTTGTGCGCTTGCTGATTGAAAACTCGTCGGTAGGGTTCATGTATTCGTTTGAGAAGATGTTTGCAATCAATCCAGTAACGTCTTCTTCGAGGTATTCAGTCATGAACGGAATCTCGTCTTGCGTAAAGTTGAACAGACTGATGAGCAGACTTCCTTCGAGGTTTGCTATCTTCTGCATGCCGAGTTCGTTGAGCCAACGCTCTATCTTTATGTAATCTACCAGATGGCCAAGCTTACGTAGGAACATGCCGAGGTCGATAATCATCTGTGGCTTTACGTCTTCTTCGAGGATATGGGTCATGAGATGTAGTATCAGCATGAGCAGGTTGATTGACGGCGGAAGGATTTCCACCTTGACGGAATTAACCTCAATGTAGTTTGGCTTGTAGTAAGATTTTTCGCGCGTAACAAGCACCTGGAGGTCTTTGTTAAGCTTCCTGTCCATGAGTTCCTGTACGAAATGGTTGTTCTCGACCTTTACTTCGTTGAACTTATACTTCAGTTTGTTAGGGTCGATGTCAGACAATATCTTTGTCTCGCGCTTAGCCCATGCGTCGGCCTCGCGTGCCTTTTCTTCGGTCGGAATGTACCAGTCGATGTGGTCGCAGTAGTAGTGGAGTGGGTTAGAGTAGAGCTGTGCCATACCCCTTCCACGCAATAGCACTGGGTAGAAAAGGCGTGGTTCACGACTGAAAATCTGATAAAGTTCAGCGATGCTGTTGTTCATTTCGCGTGCATCGGCTTCAGTTTTTGTGATTACGCTTACCCATTCGTCGTTTACTTTCGATGCAAGTGTCATCTGCCGTGCATTGACGTAGCGCACCATGCCGTCGTAAGTGATGCCCATACATTCTTGGGTAATAGAAAGCTGGATGAGCTTGAGCCATTTGAAGTTGCTCATTGGCTCAAGCTGTTCCATTATGCCGAACACTCCGCATTTCAGGAGTCGTAGAAAGTTTCTTGTTATGATGTCCATTCTTTTGATTGCTTGAATATAGCCCTCGTAAAACCGAGGGGGACGGTGACATGTAAATCTGTAAATCCGTAAATTCCAACGTCACTCCATTCTTGAAGATTGAAATCTCGTGGTAGCCGTTTATCTCGTTCTTTGCAGGCTCACCATTGGCTATGCTGATAACCTTTTCCATAAAGTCAGCCACGACTTGCTTCATAGGAACTCCATCGACGAGCTGTCCAGCATTGAAATCAATCCAGTTTGGTTTGTTATTATATAAAGGTGTGTTGGTGCTGATTTTCATTGTTGGCACGAATGTTCCGAAAGGCGTTCCGCGTCCAGTAGTGAAAAGCACGATGTGGCAGCCTGACGATGCGAGGGCTGTTGAAGCAACAAGGTCGTTGCCTGGAGCCGACAGCAGATTCAAACCGTTTACGCTCAGGCGTTCTCCGTATTCAAGCACACCGCTCACAGGAGCCTTGCCACACTTCTGCGTGCAGCCGAGAGCTTTGTCTTCGAGAGTGGAAATGCCGCCAGCCTTGTTGCCTGGCGAAGGGTTCTCGCCTACAGGTTCGCCGTGACTGAGGTAGTAGTTCTTGAAATCATTTATCATCTTCACGGTCTTGTCGAAGAGTTCCACGGTGCGACATCTGTTCATCAGGATAGTTTCCGCACCAAACATCTCTGGCACTTCGGTCAGAATCGACGTGCCGCCCTGTGCAACAAGATAGTCGGAGAGTTCGCCCACAAGTGGGTTTGCTGTAATGCCGCTGAGCCCATCGCTACCGCCGCATTTGAGACCAATGCGCAGTTTGCTGAGTGGAACTTCAACGCGCTCGTCTTTCTTAACCAATTCCACCAGTTCCTTTATGATGCCAAGACCGTATTCCACCTCATCGCCTTTAACTTCCTGGCAAACCATGAAGCGAATCCTTTCCTCGTCGTATTC
>JAUNQM010000130.1 GCA_030536165.1 Prevotellaceae bacterium
CCAACTTGTGCCCACGGATGCCAGTTTGATGTCTGTTGTGTCGAGTACTGCAGTTCCCCCACTACCTATAGCGGCAAAGTTCAGTGCTATAATGAATTCGCAAAGTTCGCCTTCCTTAGGAGATATGTTACGTAAGTACCATGCAGTATCAACAGGAGTGGTATGGACAAACTTACCCGTACGCCAGCGTTCCTTTCCATAGTTTCCTTGGTCTAATTGTACGGAGTCAGTGCCGTCCTCTGCCTTGAGGTGAGGGTAGAACTGGAGGAAACGCTTACGGCCATTGCCATCAAGTCCGCTAAGAGGCAGCTTTTCGCTAGCACCAGTCGAAGGATTATACCAAGAGAATCCTGGTTCCATATAACCCATCTTGATAGCATGGTTGTTTTTAGGTATGGAAACCTTGAAAGCCACGATAGGATAGTCACGAGTTATATGCATGCATCCCTCACCTGCTGCTGTCTCAATGAAATTGAGGCCTGAACGACGGTCAAAGCCTGTGCCGTCAGCATCAGGAGTTGCATTGTTTATACCCATGTAGAACTTCAAATACTGCATATCGTCAGTATAAGTCACTTCTGGGTTCCATTGAGCAAATTTCATACCGTTGCTGCTTCCTGCAACAAACTGTCCCGATGCCTTCATCTGGGCTGCAGTGTAATTGTAGTAGCCTCCAACGCCATGAATTGCTCCTTGTGCAAATGCTAATGTGCTCATCATGCACATCGCAATCAAAAGTAGAAAGTTTTTTTTCATAGTTTAAATGCTTTATATAATATTGAATATTGAAAATAAATTACTCTTTTATATTTTATTCTTTACAAAGAAAGCGCAGTATGTCAAGTAAAGTACCTCTAGGAGTATAACCAACACTCCTCCTGTTATACCGACTGCATCTGTCGCAGCACCAACTAGGAATGACACCGTGCCACCAGCTACAGCCATAATCATAAGGCCGCTTATCTCATTTGCCTTCATAGGCTGACTTTGAAGAGCCATGCCATATATTATAGGAAACACGCATGAGCAGAGGAATCCTATCGCGCCGATGCAAACATAATCAACTATGTCATTTTCAACGAACGCCAATCCCAACACTGCAACGATACATGCCACTATGTTTATCTTGAAATACTTCAGAGAAGCTATCTTCGACAAGGCAAACACTCCAAAGAATGCTCCTATTGTTCTTAAAACGAAATATACCTGTGGTGCCGTGCCAGCCAGTTCCTTATCGTAGCCAAAGCGCGTTATCATCACCTTGCTACTGATGAAGTTCGTCGAGACGTCAGTGCCCACGGCAAAGAATATTCCGAAGAACAAGATCAGTATCGTCGGATTCTTCAGTAAAGCAAGAGTCTCACCTATGCTGACTCCAGCTGTCACATCAGTATTCTTGCGCTCATCCTCTATTGGAGTCAAAAGCAACCAAAGGCCAGATAGAAGTGTGATGGCACCCATGAGAGGGAAGCAAACATACCATTTTGATTCGTCGCCATCGCCAAACCAATTTACTGCTGCCAACACGATAAACGGACCCATAAACGATGACACTGCCTTTACCACCTGTCCAGCAGTCAGCGAACTCGTCAGCAGTTTCTCGTCGGTTACTACGTTGTTCAGCAATGGATTGAGGCTTACCTGCAGTATTGCATTGCCAATGCCAAGGAAAGCGTATGCTACTAGTGTTGTTGTACTCGTGTAACTTACTAATGGGATAACCATTCCCACCACTGTCACCAACATAGACAACAATACCGTGTTCTTCCTTCCGATGCGATTCATCAGCAATCCTATTGGAACGCCGAGGAAGAAAAACCATATAAACACTGCCGACGGTACCAGCCCAGCCATAGTCTGCGACCAGTCGAAAGCCGATGCAGCATAGTCACTTGAGATTCCAACAATGTCGCAGAATCCCATTACGAAAAAACCAAATAACACAGGCAAAGCTGCCAGTGAAAATTTCTTATTATTCGCCATAATATTATGTTTTTAACCTTTAATACGAATTTAACGGTATATTTACTTATGCCTTTTTTATTTTTTTTATGGCAACACATAATAAGTAAATGGCTTTAGCTTTTGCTAAGTCTCTCCGTTTCAAATATTATTATGTTATAGGGGGGGGTACGATAACTCAATAGTCAAAAGAAAAATTCCCGCACCATTTTCTTTTAGCCTGTATCCCCTCATAGTTGCACAGCTTTAATACATGCTAAAGTTGAGTCATAAAACAAAAACATGAAAACAATTATTTACCCAAACGTACAACTGTAAGATTGTTTTTCAACCAAAGCTGTTTTTGATGTTTTTGTTGATATGTTCTACCACGTGTCAAGGTTGAATAAGTAATGTGAAGCACCGATTCGTAATACTATATACATTATAATATATAAAGGTGTGCCCACAATATTCAAACGATATGAAACGAAACTTTTTCTCATTTTTTACAATTGGATTTATTGCAGTAGCATACTCTATAGTATGCCATGCCAATGAGCAGCATCCACGACTTTATGTCAGCGATAGTGACCACAGCGCAATTGTCGAAAAGATAAATCGTAACGATTGGGCAAAGAGTGCCTTTAACAAGATAAAGTCTAAGATTGAGCCGTATGCCGACCGCCATATTACCGACACAGAATGGATTGTTTCAAGACTGGCAATGTACTGGAAGGATGGTGAGCACTATACTCAATGCTATCTGAAGAAACAAGCATTCGACTATGGCGAGGGCAATGCACCTGTGCCAACCGTTCGTATGCCTGGCATGAGAATTTGGAATAGTTACCGGAATGTACCACTTGAGCAACGTATTCCTTATAACGAGACGGGAGACATGCTTGCCTTTGACAGTAATCACCCCGAACTTGGTGCAGTTATGGTTCCATACAGAAAGACGGGGCACATGGTCCGGTCTAACAATGTTGAGATTCTAACCATTGCCGAGCAGTCGGCTTTCATATATTGGGTCACAGGTGAGGAGAAATATGCACGGCTTGCCGACGATATTTATTGTCAATGGCTTGCAGGAACTTATTATATGAATCCCATACTTGACCCTACTCGTTCTTGTGGTAGTGAGGGTGGCTGGCAGCCAGGCGGAATTGCAGGATACTACGACTACTAGCAGATTCATGATGATCTTGCCACACATGCAGCCGTAGTTTATGACTTCCTTTATGACTATATGAATTCTCATCCCTCTCACCGACTTGCAACGATAAAGGGCAGCGTTAAGGAAATATCGGAGACGGTGTTCCGCAGATTCATTGACTTGGGTATGATTCGTGGAGGGAAGCATGGTAATTGGAACGTCAATGGATGGGATATGGTGCTTCGACCTGTGATGCTTCTCGACTCGGATTCATGCTACGAAAGTGGAAAGGGAAGGGAATATTACCTTAACCTGCTGCTGAATCAAGAAACAGAGTGGCACAATCCTATACCAGAAATGATTAAATCATACGATTTGCAGACAGGACTTTGGCCAGAGTCTCCTGGCTATGGTTTCAGCACTGTTATCATGCTTTTAGAATGGTCTTCGATGCTCAAAAGACAGGGAATAGATATTGTCAAGGATTATCCTATGTTAAAAAAAGCAGCACTTGCGGCGCTTCCCTGGACTGACGAGCGCTGCAATCTTGTTGTTTTCGGCGACTCACGGGGGGGAGCTATTAACTTCTCGATGTACGAAAACCTAATATCTTCCGGCAACTTGAACGAAGAAGAAATGTCTGAAATATGTGGCATACTGAAAAATGCTATTGCCCTAAAGCGTTACAACCGCGCTGATGCTGGATGGACAGGAATCTGTACATACGTCGATTCTTTACCAGCAGACGCTTCGATGCAGACAGAACAGAAAGCAACCGACGACAAACCGAGTGGCAAAAAGCTCGCTTTAATGCCCGAGGTGCGAAGGAGGAAGATGAAGTCAAGTTCCTACTCTCCATTCCATCGGTTTATCACGTTGAAGGACAGTCCGCTGATGGCATGCCTCTATGGTGGACGCAATGGCTCGCATCTCTCAGCCAACGGATTGGCTCTGACCCTCTATGGTAATGGATATGCTCTTGCCCCTGATGCTGCGGCATACGAATCATATTGGTCTGCCGACAATGATTATCATCAGTCGGCAACAGGCAGCAATACCATTATTCCTGGGTATAATGAGGGCGAAATTACAGTGAACAAGATTGTCGATGGCGAGTACGCTGACGTTTCGGCAGGCGAGAAGCGACGCATAGTCCAGCTGGTTAAGACTGGTGAAAACAGTGGGTTTTACGTCGATGTTTTCTATTCCGACCAAAGCGACAACGACTATATTTTCCATAATCTTGGTAATCGTGTAGATATTGCCGATGCAAAAGGACGTACAATCGCAATGTCGGAACTCAACGATATTGGCAAGAAATACTCTAAGGGCTATGATTTTTTCAAGAGTCTGAAGTCAGCAAATTACGACAAAACCTTCCATGCCACATGGCAAATGCCTGATAACTTGCGGTCGCGTTTATGGATGGTTGAAGGTAAAGGTAAGCGAGAAATAATAACATCACTTGCCCCTGCATCGAATGGTGTCAGAGGCCTTTCACCAGCAGACTGCGGAATTAGGGGGAATAATACGCCAACGCTTATTGTAAGACAGAACGGTGTTAACGCTGCTTATGTGAATGGTAAGCCCAATCCATTCATTGCCGTATATGAATCTACTGACAAAGAATTTGAAATAAAGAGCGTGAAGCGTACCAACAAGACTATGCAGGGGATAGGCATATTAGTCACACTTACTGATGGCCGAAAGTTCAAGTTCAGATTATAGGTGTAAAAGCACGGTCTCACAGGTTTTATTCTTTACAATAAGAGAGAAAAATCGAGTTTTCAAAATGTGGTACTCTTTTCACACATTTTATATGCACATGTAAGTAAAGAACTTTTGTGAATCGTATTATTATATATACAAGTTTCTTGGCTCATCCAAAAATTTAAATTTATTGATAAAATGAATCGTTTTTTTATTATTCTTTTTTGTATGTTTGTATTACAGAATCTCTGTCTGTCAGCTCAACAGGCACAATGGATTGCATTGGAGCCGGCAGAGAATACTATTCTTCCAGGTATTCATAACACAGATAATCTTGAGGAAGATTTGAATGGCAGAGCAGTTCCTAATTATCGCATGCCTCAATTCAGAAGGCAATTTGAAGTAACGGGCAAAATTCGTTCTGCTAAAGCGCGTGTGTGCGGCCTTGGGCATTTCGATTTTTTCATGAACGGGAAGAAGGTTGGAAACCATTTTCTTGACCCAGGGTGGACATGTTATGACAAGGAAGCCCTTTACGTTGATTTCGATGTAAAATCGCTGCTGAAGAAGGGTAAAAATCAGATTGATGTCATGTTAGGCTCTGGATTCTACACCATACCGCGTGAACGTTACTTCAAACTTATCTGCAGTTATGGCCAACCCAAGTTGTGGATGGAAATGGATATTGAATATGCTGATGGAAGTCATCAGTTTATCGCCACAGAATGTGAGAATTGGGAAGTTTGCGAGAGTCCCATAACTTTCAGTAGTATTTATGGTGGGGAAACTTATGATGCTCGAAAGGAAAATGAACTTAGTTGGCAACGTCCAATTTCTGCGCCAACGGATATTCTGTTGAAACCACAGGAAGGGACAGAGCTTATTGTACGTCGAGAAATTCCAGAAAAAAAACATTTTAAGAATGAGGCAGGGCAATGGATTTATGATTTAGGTCAAAATTTCTCAGGCATTGTTCGTATGCGTGTAAAGGGCAATCGTGGTCAGGAAGTCAATTTGTGGCCAGCCGAACTTTTGGATAAGCAGAAAGATGTTTTCCAAGGTCCTACTGGCTCTCCTTACCATTGGGATTATATTCTGAGAGGTGACAAGAAGGCTGAAGTGTGGCAACCGCAATTTACCTATTTCGGGTTGCGTTATGTTCGCATAGAAGGAGCTGTTCCCAAAGGCGAAGCCAATCCTCAAGGTTTGCCAGAAATCTGCGAACTTACAGGGTTGCATACTTGTACGGCAGCGGCAGAAGTTGGTTCTTTCTCGTGTGGTGACACGCTTTTCTGTCGCATCCATGAGTTAATTGACTGGGCTATTCGCAGTAATGTGCAGAGTGTGATGACCGACTGTCCTCATCGTGAGAAACTAGGCTGGCAAGAGGAGAATCACCTGATGCAGTACTCCGTTTCGTATCGCTATGATATGCAATCCCTTTACAGAAAGATTCTATGGGATTTGGAAAACTCCCAACTGGCTAACGGCTGTATTCCCACCATTGCTCCGATGTATGTAGAGTTCTGTTGCGGTTTCGAGGACACTCCGGAATGGGGAAGCTCATTCATTATCTGCCCATGGTACTGTTACCTATGGTACGGAGACCGCTCACTTATGGAACAACATTATCCAGCCATGAAACGCTACATTGACTATCTAGGCAGCAGAGCCGTCAATAATATTGTCGCTTATGGACTGGGCGACTGGTTTGATATTGGCCCTGGAGCACCTGGTCGTTCCCAGCTTACAAGTAACGGCCTTACAGCCACTGCTATCTATTATTATGATGTCTCCCTCATGGCTCGTATGGCAGAACTGATGAATCAGGAACAGGACGCACGTAATTACCGCAAACTTGCCGCTGAAATACGTACTGCTTACAATACCCGTTTCTATCATGCTGACGGAGGCTATTACGACCGTAATTCCCAGTGCGCCAATGCCGTGAGTCTATATATGGGTTTGGTAGAGGAAAGTGAACGTGAGAAAGTACTGGCAAGCCTGATTGCTGATATTCGTGACCGTGGTTATAGCTTGACGGCTGGTGATGTAGGCTATCGGTTTGTTATCCAAGCCTTGCAGCAGGCTGGTCGTGGCGATGTCATTTATCACATGAATAGCCGTACGGATGTACCAGGGTACGGATGGCAAATTGCTCATGGTGCTACTTGCCTTACGGAGAGTTGGCAGGCGTACGATAATGTCTCTAATAACCATCTAATGCTTGGTCACCTCATGGAGTGGTTGTATGGCGGACTTTGCGGAATCCGTCAGACAGAGGAATCTGTAGCTTTCCGCCATCTTCTAATTGCACCTCAGATTATTCCAGAGATAGGTTATGCCGATGCAACTTTACA
>JAUNQM010000131.1 GCA_030536165.1 Prevotellaceae bacterium
CTGCAGAACAAGCACATCACTCTCTACTTCGACCCCAAGGGGGTCGCACTAATACCACTAATACATCTATAGTTTATAGGTAAAATCTCTAATGACCTATTTGGGTTAATTTACGGTTTTAGGTTATAGGTTAAACCTACAACCCATAACCGATAACCGTAAACCTTATTTTTATCTTATAACCTTGCGGACGGTGTTACCGTTGCGGATGATGTAGATGCCGTGTGCTTGTGTCGTGTTGCTGACTACCTTGCCATCGATGGTGTAGGTAGTCGTCTTCTTATCATTACTTTCCTCTGATACATTATTTATACCATCAGTATTTGTATATGACAGGTGAGCCGTGAGACACATGGATAGTGGGTCGTCGGTGTTTTCGTACCATTTACCCGTATCGAGGAATTGGTAGTTTTCATCTTCGTCGAGCAGGTAATGGTATGTTGTGTTCTTGTTATCGCCACCACGATATACGCAGAACAGTGTAACGTCGTCATAGTAACCGCTGTTAGGGAATCCGCTTATCACTACGAAGAAATCTTTGCTTACGCTTACTGGCTGTTCAAAAGTGAATACTGTAGGCACGACATCAGTCGGGCTGCACTGGAGTTCCGACACCTTTAGACTTGTTGTGGCAAGCACTTCGCCTGGCATTCTGTTTGCGTCGGCATTGCAGATGCTAACCTCGATGAGCGCATTTTGGTCTTCGGCTGTCGTGTTTGCGAAATAAGCAGTCACGTTGTCGATAGTTGCAGACACAAGTGGCTTGTGGAAATGCTCTGCAAATTTCGTCATGCCTAACCAGTTAGTTCCTGCGTAATATCCGTAGTATCCAAGATAGATTTCGCTGAGGACGTTTGTTTCTTCTGGTTCAATGTTCCATACATCCTCTGCACCACCAGCCTTGATTGCATCTACAAGGAAATCGCGGTCGCTTCCGGCAGCGTTCGATACCGTAAGTTCAAGTCCGTATGTGCCTTCTGAAGTATAAGTGACTACAGGATTCTGCTCTGAACTTGTGGCAACGTCTGTGCCTTCAAAAGTCCATGCCCACGTGTCTGGTGAACCTGTAGATAGGTCTTTGAAGGTGAGAGGTACGTTTGTCGGAACAAATGCGTAAGCCCACGGCGAGAGATAAGCAGCGTCTGGGATACCGATGTGTGCCTTTGGCGACTCAACGTTAACCACAACATACGCCTCGCGCGTCTTAGTGCTCGTTTCATTGCCCTTCTTAGCGGTAAGCGTCACGGTGTATTTGCCTGCCTTATTATATGTGACAACAGGGCTTTTCTTCGTGCTTGTCGATGGCTCTCCACCCTCGAATGTCCACGTCCATGAATCAGGCTGCCCAGCCGAAACGTCTTGGAAGTGAACCTGCTGTCCCTGCATGATTGTAATCTTTGCATCGTCAGACTTGTCTTCCTTCAAGAGCTTGAAGTTGTCAATCGACACGTCTTCTCCACCGCAGCCTTCGTAGTCAAACTCAAAAGTGCAAGTATGGCCAGCATATTTGCTCAACCCCACAGTAAACTTCTCCCAACTTGGACCCGTGTAAGCGTTGTCCTGAGCCCAGAGGAAACTGTTTATTAGCAAGTCTTGAGTGCCGGCAGTTAAGTCGTTTACAAGCAGTTTCCAATATCCCCAATAAAGCCATACGCCCGAGAAACAAGCATAGAAATCAACTCTGCTGTTAGGCTCAACCACTATTTCTGGTGATACAGCGCGCTCTTTCTGGTTGTTATATTGGTCGTAGAAGATGCTGAGTGAGTATTTGCTTTCTGGGTCGATAGTGGTGAATGAAGGGGCAGAATTGTTGGCAGCACCTTCGGTAAGCGTCCATGTGTAGTTGCTATTGATGCCGTAGTATTTCCATGTTGTGGCTTCCTCCACAGAATCCCACCCCATGCTGTAGTACGTCGTTGCGCTCTCATCTGCCGTGAAGTCTGCCTTGAGCGGAATGTTTACCGTGAAATCGTATGATACTGGCAAACCGATGTTATTGTCGCCAACGGCAACGCAGAGAAGTGTACATGTGTGGTCGATTACTGCTTCTGCCTTGTTGCCAGGAACAATAATTGTCTGGTCGTCATAGCCCATGTCGTCAACATTGGTCAAGGTTGTGCTGTACCAGATAGCCTTACACAGAGGGTCGTTGCTCGTGATAGTTACGGTGACAGGTTCGTTGAACGTGCCGCCCTTCACATCTACCTCTGGGGCAGGTATTACTGGCTTTGCAATCACGTTGATTACATAGCTTGCCGTGTCAGCAAGGTAGTTGTCGTTGCCGGCAAATACAGCCGTGATAGTTGCTGTGCCTATTGCCCCCATCGAATGAACCTGACCACTTAGCGAACTGACATAGGCAATATTGCTATCCGACGATGTGTAGGTTATAGGTGAAACATCGTAAATGTTTGTGATAGGGTTCGTGAAAGGTCCGTCGCCAGCCTCAAGAGTCACCTCTTTTGTGGCATAGTCGAGTGCAGGGTCAATCTTTTCCACCACAGGTTTTACGATTCCTTCACCGTCATAGACAATCGACATTGCAAAGAAATAGATGATGCCCTTTGTCTCCGACTTTTGTTCGAAGCTGATGACAATGTCACCTTCCTCTGCGTTGTCAGTAGGGAGGAAGTCATACGACATAGTGTCCGTGGTCAGCGTTACAGCATCGCCATACGACTTGCCACCGACTGCAACACCTATTTTCGCAACCTGTCCTTCCGATTTTACCTTTGCCCGAATTGTAACCTTCTTAATCTTACCTTTCAGATACGCCGTGCTCAGCGTTCCTTCAGTGATAGGATTGGCAGCCGTGCCGAAATATTGTCCCGACGTTGCCGTGTATCCAGTAGCGTATGAATCGCTCTGGAGTGTCCACTGGAGGCCATTCAGCGTCTGCACTTGTGTGAAAGCGCTATGGTCTGATATGTTATAGAAACCTTCTCCGCCACTTGAACGGCTGGTGTTCCAAACAAAACTCCAGGTGCTGTCTGTAGCCCATCCACAGGTTGTGGCTAAAGACAATAAAAGCCATGTGATAAATTTTTTCATGTTTGTTATCCTTTTGATTTATTAAATGATTTGATGTGCAAAGATAGTGTAAGTTGAGCAAAATACAAAATAAAAGACGTAGTTTTTGATTTTAATTTCCGAACCGCAGCCTTTTATCAGAAGTCACAAACGTGCATATCCCGACACACCTTCTTATATATCACGCGCGCGCGAGCGTTTTAGATGCAAATATGAGCATAAATTAAAAAAAAGTCCTGCTTTTTTCAAATTATTTTTTTATTTATTGAAGATTTTGTGATTTACATTTGCTTTGACAGATAAAGTTCCGAAGGAACGAAATAGCATGGGCAATGGATTTAATGACGCAGAGTCTTACTGGTTACACGCTTTTTGTCTCTCGAATATTTTGTATTATGGCGCAAAGTTTATATTTTTGCACAGTATTTAACCACAAACGTTTATGAAGAACTCATTTTTCACAGCTATTTTCCTGTTTGCCACTCTTTCGATCAATGCGCAGACGGCTGATGTCGTGCCACTGACAGGTCCATTTTCTCCTTCGTGGGAGTCGCTGAACAAATGGGAGTGCCCTGAATGGTTTAAGGATGCCAAATTTGGTATCTGGGCTCATTGGGGGCCACAATGCTATCCAGAAGATGGCGACTGGTATGCGCGACACATGTATTATGAAGGGCAGGGGCAGCATAATTTCCATGTCGAGCATTATGGCGATCCTTCGGTTTATGGCTTGAAGGAAATCTGTCGCGACTGGAAAGCTGAGCATTGGAACCCTGATAGTCTTGTGGCTTTTTACAAGAGTGTCGGTGCAAGATATTTCATGACTCTTGCCAATCATCACGATAACTTCGATCTCTGGAATAGCCCATTTCAGCGGTGGAATTCTGTTTTGATTGGACCGAAGAAAGATATTGTCGGAGGCTGGAAATCAGCATGTGACAAGGTAGGACTTCCCCTTTGTGTGAGCATTCATTCCAGTCACGCATGGACGTGGCTTGAAGGTTCGCAGCAATTCGACGGCAACCTTACCTATGAAGATGGTTTTAAGCCTAATGCCGACGGTACGGAAAAATGGTGGAAAGGCCTTGATCCGCAAGCACTTTATGCCCAAAACCATCCTCACTCGAAAGGATGGGAGAAGCCTGGCAACATTCACTCTCAATGGGCTTGGGGAAATGGCGCAAGTCTGCCGTCGGAGTCATATAAGAAGAACTTCCAGAATCGTGTGCTTCAGCTTGTCAATGATTACGATCCAAAGATGATTTACTTTGACGATACCGTGTTGCCGTTCTATGGCTGTGATGAGACCATCGGACTTAACATTGCATCGCATTTCTATAATCACAGCGCAGCCAAAAACAATGGCCAGCAGCAAGTTATCGTGACGGGAAAGGTGCTCGACGACTGGCAGAAAGATGCTATAATGTGGGACGTGGAACGAGGAATACCTGACCGTGTGCAGGAGAAGTATTGGCAGACTTGCACCTGCATAGGGCAGTGGCACTACAATAGGAGCGTCTATGAGCGCAATTCTTATAAGAGTGGAGCTACAGTCGTGCGCATGCTGACCGATATAATCTCTAAAAACGGCAATCTACTGCTTTCTGTGCCAGTCAGGGCCGACGGCACTATAGACGAAAGGGAAGTGAAAGTGCTCAACGACATCAAGGCGTGGATGGACATAAACAGCGAGGCTATATATGGCACTCGCGTATGGCAGATTTTCGGTGAAGGACCTGTTGCAGAGGATTCCAACCCTATAAAAGCACAAGGTTTCAACGAGGGGCAGCACTATTCCTCACGTGACATACGTTATGTGCAGAAGAACGGCAACGTGTATGCAACCATAATGGCTTGGCCAACCGAGAATACTACGACGCTCAAGGCATTCGGTTCGCTTGCAATTGATAGAAAAGTCAAGAGTGTGTATCTTTTAGGCTATGGAAAGGTGGATTTCAAGCAAAAAACAGATGGACTCCATGTCGTGTTGCCGACCACGCACCCAAATGAAATTGCTCCTGTACTTCGCATATCGCTCAAAAAGTGAACGAACATGCAAAATCGTAAATTTTCGTTTCACATTGTTAAAAAATGCACACATTTTGTGGATATAGTTGGTTAGAAACGAAAAAAAACTTAACTTTGCAATTAGGTTCGTTATCACAACACAGGTACTTTCCTGCTTCAGAATAATGTCAGGGAGGGCTCGTGGCTTTTTTTTGCCTCACACACCTTAGGTGTTGAGCCTGTCACACCTTAGGTGTGAGGGGTGGTCACACCTCAGGTGGAACAAAAGTCATTCCTTAGGTGTGACGAGCTTCGCACCTCAGGTGTGAAAGGCTTGGAAAAGCGATTATGCACAAGAGAAAATGTAAAGTACATATTTTTAATTACATAAGTAAGATGAAATTTTTTAGAAAAATCGTATCTTCATCATTGATTCTGCTGAGTCTTTCTTCGTTTGCCCAGCAGAGACAATGGACGTTGCAGCAATGCTTGGATTATGCACGCGATAACAATATCCAGTTGAAGCAGAAGGCAATAGCATCGAAGTCGAGCCATGAGGATGTGCTTCAATCGCGCGCCGCATTGTTCCCTTCGGTGTCTTTCAGCACGTCGCAGAACATGAACTATCGCCCATTTTCACCAGAGACTACAATGCTCGAAGGTGGCACGATGACCACAAGCAGCAATGCTATTTCATACAATGGCTCGTATGGCATCAATGCGAGATGGACGGTGTGGAACGGCGGTAAGAACCGCATGGATATTCAGCAGAGCGAGATTACGGAGCGCGGAAATGAGTATGCGGAACAGGAGCAGTTCAACAGTATTCAGGAACAAATCACTCGCCTATACGTGCAGATTCTCTACGAAGCAGAGGCAATAAAGGTGAATGAAGAAGTGTTGAAGGCAAGCCAGATGCAAGCCGATCGTGCAAAGGTTATGGTGCAGGTGGGTACTCTGGCACGTGTCGATCTCGTGCAGTTGGAGTCGCAGGTGGCACAGGACCAGTTGTCGCTGGTTACTGCTCAAAGCCAACTTGAAAACTATAAATTGCAGTTGAAACAGCTTCTGGAGATACACGATAATGAGGCGTTTGATGTGATGATGCCAGAGGTCGGCGACGATAAGGTGTTGTCGCTGATACCAGACAAAGAAAGCGTATATGCAGGTGCTCTCGGCAGTCGTCCGGAAATAAAGATACAGCAACTGAATATAGAAAACAGCAAGATTGCATTGAAGTCGGCACGCACAGCCTACATGCCTACCGTTTCTCTCAGTGGAAGTTTAGGCACAAGCAATGCCAGCGGACAAAGTCTCGCATTCGGCGAGCAGATAAAGAACAGTCTTTCTTATACTTTAGGGGCAACAGTTTCTGTGCCAATCTATGACAATCACTCCACGAGAACAAGCATCCGCAAGGCGAAATATAGCCAGGAGACAGCTGAACTGCAGTTGCAAGAGAGCGAGAAAAGCCTCTATTCAACCATTGAGAGCTACTATCTCGACGCTACAACCAATCAGCAAAAGTATATCTATGCTAAGAAGAACGTTGAGAGTATGCAGGAAAGCTATTCCCTCGTCAGCGAACAGTTTGCATTAGGATTGAAGAACATTGTCGAACTTACTACAGGCAAGAACAATCTCCTACAGGCAGAACAGCAGCAGCTTGAGACGAAATACACGACATTATATAATATGGCAATGCTGAAGTTTTATCAAGGCGAACCGATAAACTTGTAGAAGAAACCAGAACACACCAACAACATCGAACCATCGAATCATCGAAATATCGACAAAACAAATAACAATATGAAAATAGGAAAATTACCGCTATCACTTATTGCAATCATTGCGTTTGCATCGTGTGCAAAGGACTCTAAAGTGGAGTATTCGACAGAGAAAGTCGTAAAACAAGACATTAGCATCACCATTACTGCTACAGGTACCATTGAGCCTGTAACGAAAGTTGAAGTGGGTACGCAGGTGTCGGGTATCATCGATAAGATATACGTTGACTACAACAGCGTGGTGCATAAAGGACAGGTTATAGCTGAGTTGGACAAGACTAATCTGCTTAGCGAACTTGCTTCAGCACAAAGCAACTTGAG
>JAUNQM010000132.1 GCA_030536165.1 Prevotellaceae bacterium
GCCGATTCTTGCGCTCCAGTAGGTGCTCAGGCGCAAGCGGAGTCCAGGATGACGATGGGGGAGAGGATGGCAAGGGGGGGGCTTGCCCCCATCAGGTTTAATTGATTACGGCAATCTTGCAGAGTGCTCCGCTCTTGCCGTCGGCTGTGGCTGCCATTACGATATAAACACCCGATGCTACACGACGACCCTTCTTGTCGCGTGCATCCCAAGTGAACGTACCTCCGTTGCTGATACCCTCTGCAACCACATAACCATTAGGATTGACAATCTTTATCTGTGCTTTGTCTGTAAGCCCGACAACTGTTATCAAGCCGTTATAATCAGAGACTACAGGGTTTGGATATGCCCAGATCTTATCATCGTCGAGACCTTCTGAAGGACTTGTGGAGTCTGTCATATATGAACAGAGTCCGCAGTCTGTGCCGATGAAGAGTTCGCCTGTCTCGCCGTTGATTGCCAACGATTCTATCTCGTTTGAGAATAACGGACTGTTTTCCATTGTCAGATGTTCCTTCTGCGTGATGTTGTCAGAGTCGATAAGGTAGAGTCCATTGCCTTGCGAGCCAAACCATTTGCGGTTTCCACCATCAATAAGTATGCTCGACACCGATACGCCGCCAAGCAGATAGTCAGCGAGTCCGCTACCGTCGTTGCGAGGCACTTTTATCTGCGTGAACACAGGGTTGACTGCATCGAACTCAGACTGTGGGAGCATCAGCGGACCGACGTTTGTGCCTATCCAGATGCTTCCGTCCTTGTCCTCTGCGATGGCATTTACGGTGTTGACTTCAACATTTGTGCCGTCCTCGTTCTTATAGCTTTTATAGACTTTTAGTTTGTCATTACTTGTGTCGTAGCAGAACAAGTAAGGGTTGTCCCAGTTTTCATTGCCAAACCAGAGCAGACCACGGCTGTCGAAGAACATGTTGGTCACGTTTTCCAGTGACATACCAGACTCGAAGTCGAGTTCTTTCTTATATAAGTCAGCCCAAGTGTAGTCTTTTTTGAGTTCGAGAAGGTTAGCTGATGGGGCGATGCTGTTGAAGCACCACAGGTTGCTATTCTTGTCGAATACCACGCTTGACACTACTACGTAGTTCTTATTGTCACCGCCTACTGTCGCTGCGGTCTGCAATGGACTTCCGTCTTTGCATGTATAAGTCTTGATGAGGTTGCCGTCAAGATATTCGTACATACCAGTCCTTCCTCCAACGACTACGCGGTTGTCGTTATTTGGGTCTATGTCGAGTGCAAGGGCATCGATGAACTTGTAGCCTGTGATTGTGTCGATGTTATCTTGATATATTTTCCATTCGTTATCGGCTTTCAGCACCTGCACGGTTGCAGGTCGGCTAAGTTCCTTAGCTGGAGCAAAGCCTTTGCCACAGGTATAGAGTTGCCCTTTGTAGAACTTCATGAAGCCGAAGTTATTGTATTTTGGCGAATCTGGCTTGATGCCTGAGTGTGTCGTGGCGAGTTTCCCTTCATTGTTGACTGCAGCTGAAAGATAACCATCAGAGAGAGTCTGCCAGAAGCACTTGTTTGATTTATCATAGACAACAAGCGATGTATTAGCGTTCAGCATGAGGTTTTCTTTCTCGGTTGTTGACGTGAAAAACTGTGCTTTTGTTCCGTTACAAACAATCAAGTAGTCATCGTCGAAAGTGAAAGATGTGCCGTTGAAATCGTTGATTTTTGCACCTGTTGAGTAATTGTCGAGGTTGATGATATAGACATCTTTGCCATCGCTGATACAGAACTTGCCGTCGAAGACAAACATCATCTTATACCATGAACGATCAATTGTCTCCCATTGGCTTTTGTCGAGCAGGTTCTTCTTTGTGTCGCCAATATATACTCGTTGCGATGCAGATGCAAAGATTTTGCCATTGATAACAGCGATGCTGCGGATGCTTTCGTTGAGTTTGTAGGTTCCGCTTATCTCCGCATTCTTAACGTTGAGCACAATGAAACCAAATGCAGTCATTAGGTATGCGTTGTTGCCATATACCTGAATGCCGGTGATGGTCTTGTCGTCGGTGGTTGACTTGCGGTAGATGTCAGAGACGTTGGTTATGTCGCCATCAGCATCAATGAGGTCTATATTGGAGTTCCTATACACTACGACCAACGTCTTCTGACTCTTACAATACGCGATGTGGGTAATGTAGGTGTCGTTGAGGTTTGTCACCTTATTATATTCCGTGATACTTTCATCAGTCACGTCGTATGAAAACAGGTCGTTACTGCTGAGCACATACACTTGATTCCCCGTAGGCACAATCTGGCTGATGTCGCTATATGCTAGGAACGACTTCCAGTCTCCTATGCCTGCACTAAGGTTCAAAGTAACTATGGCGGCGATGAGTGATAATAATGTCTTTTTCATTTACGGATTTACGTATTTACTAATTTACTGATTTTATTGATAGAAACGAAACCGTCTCTTATTAACCTTTAAGATAGTCGGCAAGTTTGGCAATGGCACGTGCACGGTGGCTTATCTTGTTCTTGATGTTGACACCAAGTTCAGCGAATGTCTTGCCGTATTCCTCTGGAGCAAAGATTGGGTCGTAGCCAAAACCACCTTCGCCTCGACGTTCAGTAGTGATTTCACCACGCACAATGCCATCGAATTGCTTTACTTCACCATCTTTAATCAGAGTGATACACGTGCGGAACTGAGCCTTGCGGTTGTCCTTTCCTTGAAGTTCGCTTATGAGTTTATTGATATTTGCCTCTGGGTCGTGACCTTCACCTGCATAGCGAGCCGTGCGCACTCCAGGTGCTCCACCAAGAGCCTCGACTTCAAGACCTGTATCATCGGCTATGCAGTTGAAGTGGTAGTTGTCATAGACATACTGCGCCTTGAGCAATGAGTTACCATTGAGAGTATCAGCGGTCTCTGGTATGTCTTCATTGCAACCAATGTCGCGAAGCGAAAGGATGTCAATCTTGTCGCCAAGTATGTCGCGCACTTCTTCGAGTTTGTTTGCGTTGTGTGTGGCAAAGACATACTGAGGTCTCAGCGCCTTTGGCACCTTCACCTTAATATGGTCAAAGCCTTCGCCATATACACCGATTACGGTGCTCTGGCTAACAAATGCGTTAGGGTCTATCATTTTTATCAATCGGAATATGAATACACTTTCACGTTTCTTGGCAAGCGTCACAATCACCTTCATGTCGCGCCCAGAGTAATATCCATGACCATCGAGCAGTGTCACGCCACGACGGACGCGCGTGTTGATTGCTTCGGCAATCTCTTGGTATTTCTTCGAGAAGATGAAGAACTGCACCGACTCGCGTCGGGCATCCATTACATAGTCGAGCACAACCGCTTCGAGGAATATCACGCAAAGTCCGAACACGAGTTTGCTGACGTCGTGGAATATAAATAATGTACTGCAGACAATACAGAAGTCTGCAATAATAAACACCTTGCCGATGGAAATATCATTGAACTTATTTACCGCAGCGGCAATGATATCAAGTCCGCCAGTGCTTCCGTTGTGCAGGAACACCATTGCAAGTCCGATGCCATTAAAGCCGCAGGCAAGTATAATCGACATAAACTCTTGATGTTCTCCAAGCAGTTTTGGCAGTGTTCCGTCAGGTCCAGCAAGTAATTCCTGTGACAGCGAGAGCAAGGACGACAACACAAAGATGGCGTATATCGTTCGTATGACGAATTTCTTTCCTAACCATCGTAATGCCAAGACGAGCAACAACACATTTATTATAAAATATGGATATTGAACAGGAATTCTTGTGGCATAGAAGATGATGGCAGAAATACCTGTAACTCCACCCACGACAATCTCGTAAGGCATGAGGAATGCCGTGAATGAAAAGGCATACAACGCCATGCCAATTGTCATCCAGAAGTAGTCCTTGACTTCTCCGACGATGAGTTTCTTGTTTATCTTTAGGTCTAATTGTTTCTTTATAGCCATTTTGTTTTAGGTAGTATGGTTTTATTTCCGGAAGGTCTGGCTTTCCCAGACTTTCCGGAATTATTTTTTATCCTTTCAACACGATATTCACAATCTTCTTAGGCACGATGATGACCTTCAATACCTGCTTACCAGCAAGATATTTCTGACTCTGCTCATCTTCCATCACCGCTTTCTCTATCGATGCATTGTCGGCATCTGCAGGGAATGTTTTCTGGAAACGTGCCTTTCCGTTGAAGCTTACCGTGAGTTGAATATCGTTTTCTGCAAGGTATTTCTCTTCGTATTCAGGCCACTTTGCATCGCAAACGCTGCCTTCGTTGCCGAGTGCATGCCAAAGCTCTTCTGCTATATGAGGTGCAAATGGTGCAATGCAAACCACGATATTCTGCAGCAACTGCTTGTTGCGGCATTTCATCTGTGACATCTCGTTCACGCAGATCATAAATGCACTGACGCTGGTGTTGTATGAGAAGTTCTCAATGTCTTCTCCAACCTTCTTTATCAGCTTGTGAACGCTCTTGAGTTGCTCGGCTGTTGCTTCATCGTCGTTTGGCATAAAGTTACCCTCGCGGTCGTAGAAGAGTCCCCAGAGTTTCTTAAGAAATCTGTGGCTACCGTCAATGCCATTGGTGTTCCACGGCTTGCTCTGCTCTACAGGGCCGAGGAACATTTCGTACAGACGAAGTGTGTCAGCACCGTATTTCTCAACTATCATATCTGGATTTACGACGTTGAACATACTCTTACTCATCTTTTCGATAGCCCATCCGCAGACATACTTGCCATCTTCGAGTATAAACTCTGCATCGTTGTATTCTGGTCTCCACGCCTTGAAAGCCTCTACATCGAGAATATCGCCGCTTACTATGTTCACATCCACATGGATTGGTGTAGTGTCGTAGTTGCCTTTAAGTCCGAGCGATACAAATGTGTTTGTGTCCTTGATACGATACACAAAGTTCGAGCGACCTTGTATCATACCCTGATTTATAAGCTTGTGGAATGGTTCGTCGTCGCAACTGTAGCCATAGTCAAACAGGAACTTATTCCAGAAACGACTATAGATAAGGTGGCCTGTAGCATGTTCAATACCTCCCACATAGAGGTCAACAGAACGCCAGTATTCATCAGTCTTCTTATCAACCAAAGCCTCTGTGTTCTTAGGGTCCATGTATCTCAGATAGTAAGCCGAACTACCTGCAAAGCCTGGCATTGTGTAAAGGTCGATAGGGAAGACTGTCTTATTGTCGATAAGTGCCTTGTCAACAACCTCTTTCTTCTCAACATCCCAAGCCCATTTTGCTGCTCTGCCCAATGGTGGCTCGCCTGTTTCTGTTGGCTTGTATTCCTTAATCTCTGGCAGTTCTATTGGCAGACATTCCTCCGGTATCATGCGTGGCATGCCATCGACATAATACACTGGGAACGGCTCGCCCCAGTATCTCTGGCGTGAGAAGATTGCATCACGCAGACGGTAGTTGACCTTTACACGTCCGAGACCTGTCTCTGTGATGTATTCCTTCATCTTCTTTATCGCGTCCTTTACCTGCAAGCCATTAAGGAAACCGCTGTTGCATACCGTGCCCTCTTTTGCGTCAAAGCTTTCCTCGCTCACGTCGCATCCTTCGATAAGCGGGATGATAGGCAGGTTGAAGTGCTTTGCAAAGGCATAGTCGCGACTATCGTGTGCTGGTACTGCCATGATAGCACCTGTTCCGTAACCTGAAAGCACATAGTCGCTCACCCAGATAGGGATAGCCTGATTTGTGACTGGATTGATGGCATAGCTGCCTGTAAACACGCCGCTGACTTTCTTGTTTGCTATTCGGTCGCGTTCCGTGCGCTTTGCTGTTGCGTCAAGGTAAGCATCAACCTCAGCCTTCTGCTCTGCGGTTGTAACTTGTGCAACATACTCGCTCTCAGGTGCAAGCACCATAAAGGTAACGCCAAACATTGTGTCGGCACGGGTAGTGAAGATAGTGAACTCCACGTCGCTGTCCTTCACCTTGAATTTAGCCTCTGCACCCTCGCTGCGTCCTATCCAGTTGCGCTGTGTCTCCTTCAATGCCTCGCTCCACTCGATTTTGTCCAATCCATCGAGTAATCTTTGTGCGTATGCACTGACGCGCAGACACCATTGGCGCATCTTTTTCTGCACCACAGGGAAGCCGCCTCTCACGCTCACGCCATCGACAACCTCGTCATTTGCCAACACCGTTCCAAGCTCTGCACACCAGTTCACCATCGTCTCGCCGAGGTAGGCGATGCGGTAGTTCATCAGGTATTCTTCCTTTTCTTTCTCTGTGAGATTTGTCCAAGTTTTCGTCTCGCCGTTAATCTCACACGGCTTATCCTCAGATTCAAACTTCTCTACAAGCTCGCTGATAGGGCACGCTTTATCCTTTTCTGCGTCATAATAGCTGTTGAACATCTTCTGGAATGCCCACTGAGTCCAATGGTAATACACAGGGTCGCACGTGCGGATTTCTCTATCCCAGTCGAAGCAAAAACCTATCTTATCCAACTGTTCACGATAGCGGTTGATGTTGGTATTTGTAGTCTTTTCTGGGTGCTGACCAGTCTGTATTGCATACTGTTCAGCTGGCAGTCCGTAAGCATCATAGCCCATTGGGTTGAGCACGTTGAAGCCTTGCAGACGCTTATATCGCGCGTAGATATCGGATGCAATGTAGCCGAGCGGATGCCCTACGTGCAGGCCTGCCCCCGATGGATAAGGGAACATGTTGAGCACGTAAAACTTCTTTTTACTCTCGTCTTCAACCACCTTATATGTCTTGTGGTCAATCCAATACTGTTGCCATTTCTGTTCAATTTCGTTGAAGTTGTATTCCATTGTCGTTATTATTATTTAGTTTTTTACAATCTAAAACTTATACATGTCATTTATACCCTGAAAGGGGTGTCGCGAAGCGTTCATAGCCCAGGGCAAGCATTGCGTCGCCCTGGGTATCGGTTTCATTTTCCTTTCATCACGCCCTGTAAGGGCAAAAGTAATAAATACCCAGCAGCAACGACTGCACCAACCGCTTTCGCTGTCGTCATTCAAATTTGCTTGCAAATTTACAAGATTTCCGAGACATTCCCAAATAAAAGAGGTAAAATAATACAATAAAAGATGCAGTCGTCGCAAGTCCGCGCAACACTCGTCATT
>JAUNQM010000372.1 GCA_030536165.1 Prevotellaceae bacterium
CGGAGATGAGTGATGGCGAAAAGAGAGCTTTGCTCGAACAACGTAAAGTTATTCAGGCACGTATCTACCACAAAGATGATCATTGGCATTGTTTCTATTTTACATTTAAAGGTCTGGCTGGTCTCGAAGGTGGTGTAATGGGGGCGAAGCCTCATTTTCATTACCTTTCGGATAAGTCAGGAATAATTTGGGAAGAACTCATCAAACGTATAAAAGACTGCGATATGCCAGCCTCAAAGGTGCATATTGTAATTGATAGGTAAAACGAAATTAAAACTGTTGAATTATGATACTCAAAAGACTCTTTGACATTGTGGCAAGCTTCTGTGGCTTGCTGCTGATTTGGTGGGTATATCCCATCGTTGCAATTCTGATTAAGGTGAAGATGCCGGGTGGTCCGGCGTTCTTCTGCCAAAAACGTGTGGGTAAAGATGCTAAGCTGTTCACATGTCACAAATTTAGAACTATGCTTGTGAAGCATAGCGGTTCCAGTGTGTCCGTGGCTGGCGATAACCGCATCACACCTTTTGGCGCGAAGTTGCGTCACTATAAGATTGACGAGCTGCCGGAGCTATGGGATGTGCTGATTGGCAACATGAGTTTCGTTGGGCCTCGTCCTGATGTGCCTGGGTATGCGGATAAGCTCGAAGGTGATGACCGCAAGGTGCTGAAATTGCGCCCAGGCATTACTGGACCTGCTACGCTCAAGTATCGTCTCGAAGATGAAATGATTAGCGAATATGTGGCAAAAAAGCAAGCAGAAGGCGACCAGCGTCCTGCACAAGAGATTGCTGTGGAGTACAACGACATGGTTATATTCCCAGACAAGGTTCGTATCAATAAGTACTACTACGAGCATTACTCGTTTTGGAAGGACATTGAGATGATTTTCGCCACCGTCCTCGGTTTCAAAGTAAAATTTGCGGGCGAGGAAGTGTAAGCGTATGAAATATCTCAAGGCCATTTGGCAATTTTGCTCGTATCTCTTCGTTCCTCAGATGGGAAGGGAGAGAAGAAGAAAAGAGAAACTCAAGCAGTGCATTACCTACCTCATTGGTAAGGAACGTGCCGAGGGAAATCTTGAACATCTTACTCCTGAATACGTCTCGCGCGTCCTCAATGCCAATATTGATGAAGTAGAGAAGTGTTTGAAGGGAATTGAAATGTAATAGAGTTGAACTTTCGTGAACAAAGTATGGCATCGAAGAACGAAGAAAATTGGATGGTGAACTATGAGGCTCTGAAGGTGTACATAGAGGAACATGGATATCTGCTGGATAAGCACAAGGTTGAATCGAGATCGCACCTTTGGTTCGCTAGATATACCCGCAAAAAGATTAAAGAAGGTACACTGGATGAGGAAAAGCGAGTGTTGTTTGAATCATTACTTGTCGGTCGTTCGGTAGAACATACTGGCGGAAGAAAGCGAAAGGTAATATCCAAGGAATAAATTTGGGGAATGTAGTTGCTAATGAAAGTCATGATTCAAGCAGAGTTATATGAAAACCTTATAGAAAGGACTGTATCGGGATTTGTGTGTCTCGTTACAGTCCTTTCTGCATTTTGGGAGTTTGCACTTGAACCGAGGTTCGAAAGTGCTTGACCTTGGATTTATAATTTGCCCATGACCTTCATGCCGAGGAGTACGATGGTATAGTACGCATATAAAAAGGGAACTATATACTATTTGGCATTTTAGTCTCTATGTTGTTGACAATCAATAT
>JAUNQM010000133.1 GCA_030536165.1 Prevotellaceae bacterium
GTGTGATGTCGAGCACTGCATCGCAGTATTGAAGCACCGCCTGACGATGGGTGATGAAGATAATGGTCTTATCCTTGTCGTGCAAGAGATTTTGAAGAAGTGTCCGCTCGGTCTCCATGTCGAGTGCTGATGTTGCTTCGTCGAGGAGCATCACGCTGCCTTCGCGAAGCAGCGCACGTGCAATGGCAATGCGCTGTGCTTGTCCTTCGCTGAGTCCACCTCCGCTTTCTCCGCACTTGGTGTCAAGTCCGTCGGGCAGTTCCATGACGAAGTCGGCGCAAGCCTTATGCAGCACTTCTGCCAGTTCTTCGTCGGTTGCATCGAGTCGTCCGAGGCGCAGATTGTCGCGTATAGTACCGCTGAGCAGGGTGTTGCCTTGCGGCACATAGATAAGATTGCATCGGGTCTGCGGCGAGATTGTTGCCAACCGATGGTCGTTGTATATGGTCACTTCGCCTTGCTGAGGCTTGATGAGCGCAAGGATGAGGCGGATGATTGTGGTCTTTCCTGCGCCTGTCTCGCCTAAGATAGCGGTGCACGTGCGCGGACGGAAGTCGAAGTTAAGGCTTTCGATTATGTTATCATCCTGCTCATAACCATAGCTGACATTGGTGAGTCGTATGCCGGACGGACTGCCGAGGTGAACGGGGTCGCCTTGTTCTTCCATGTCGGCGTCTTCAAGTTCCATGAGTCGTTCGGCTGCTGTAAACACTTCGACAAAGGCTGGAGCCATGCGCATAAGGTCTTTTGCAGGCGATTGTATGCGGTAAACCAACTGAAGGAAAGCCGTCATAGAACCGAACGAGAGCCCACCGCTTGCCATTCTGAGTGCGCTCCAGAGAAACGCTGTGAGGTAGCCCAAAGAGAATCCAATACTGATGAGACTATTGGATGCAACGGAGAAGGTAGTGCGCTGGCGCACCTGTCGGCGTAGGACGGACTGCACGTCGTCGAGGCGTTCAACCATCGTATCGTCGCGTTCAAGGGTCTTTATCAGCATACGGTTCTGTATGGTCTCCTGCAGGATGCTTTGCACCTTGCTATCGCTTGTGCGGACTTCGCGGGTGTAACTGCGCATCTTGCGGACATAGAAGCGGCTGAGCAATATGCAGACTGGAAGGATGCCCACAGTTGTGAGGGCGAGCCATACGTCCATCGATGACAGATAGACGAATGCGCCGCAGAACATTACAAGTATTGAGAGCAGGTTAGGGAGAGTCTCGGTGATGAAGGTGATTACCGACTTGACATCCATCTCAAGACGATTGAGCACGTCGCCGCTGTGGTGTGCTTCCTTGCCCTTCCACTGAGAGTGGAGAATGCGGTCGAGCATGCGTTGTTGCATGCGGTTTTGCGCCTTGACACCGAGTATATTCCTAATCCAGATGCCGCAGATATGCAGTCCGAGATTGGTGATGATGAGCAAAGCCATTACTCCCACGGCGAGGCATATCTCGGTGGTAGTGCCGTGGTATTGAGCCGTGTCGATGGCTCGCTTGATAGCCCATACGCTTCCAAGACTGACAAAGACTTCGAGGACTCCGACCGTGGCATTGAGTATGGCCTGACGACGATTGCCACGCGACGCCTTCCACAACCAACTGAAGATGGCTGAGGCAGAGTATTTCTCGGTCGAGATTCGAAGTAGTTTTTTCAGTTTACTCATTGTTGCGTGCTCCGAGGAGGAGTTTTTCTTTCAGCGTGTCGAAATAGTTCTTTCCTTTCTTTCTTACCACCTTAATAATATAAGGAGCCTTGCGTATGGTGATTTCGGTGTCGTTGCTACACTTTACAGAACGGCCATCGATGCCGACGAGGAATGTAGAGTTGCGACTTTCTATGTTGAGTGTAACAACGGATTCATCGCTGAGCACAATCGGGCGTATGTTCAGGCTGTGAGGCGCAACGGCTGTGAGCGTGAGGGTCTTGTTGTCAGGCGTGACAATAGGACCGCCTATTGAGAGCGAGTATGCCGTGCTTCCTGTAGGGGAACTGACCACAAGTCCGTCGGCGAGATAGGTGGTGAGGTATTCGCCGTTGATATGAGTGTCGATGGAAATCATCGAGGCGTTGTCGCGTTTAAGGATTGCAACATCGTTGAGTGCCACAGGGTATTGACAAAGTGGGCGTCCGTTGCCTGTGACAAATATGGCTGTGCGCGTCTCGATGTCGTAATCGCCTGAATAAAGCATCTCTATCTCCGACTCAATGCCGTCGGTGCCTGCATCGGCAAGGAAACCAAGACGACCTGTGTTGATTCCAAGAATCGGAATGCACTTATCCCCCACATGAGCCGCCGCGTTGAGGAAAGTACCGTCGCCGCCTATAGAGAGGACGAAGTCGGCTTCGAAGTCGTCGGTCTCAATCAGTTGTACTTCAGGCAACGTCAAATGCTGCTTCTCGACAAGGAAGTGATAGAACTCCTTTTCAACAGCTATCTCTGCGCCTTTCTGCGAAAGCAAAGAGAAGACGCGCTGAACCGAAGAAGACTTCTTCGATTGATAGACATTGCCGAAAAGAGCAAATTTTATCTTGTGTTGAGCCATTGTTTCAATTTTTTTTGTAACTTTGCATGCAAAGATACGAATAAGTGAGCGAAAAACAAAATTTATTTTAGTTTTTCCGAGCGGCAGTATCTTCGACGAAGTCAAAGATAGTGCAAATCGAAGACAATACAAAATAAAATAACGAAGTTTTTAATTTTTACTGTTGAGATGCAGCCTAACTTCGACGAAGTCAAAGTTACGATTAAGTGAGCGAAAACAAAATATTTTAATGGTTTTTGGGTACAGGGCTCACAGGTTCTTCGATGTTTCGAAGCTTCGAAGTTTCGAGATTTTGGGTTCAAGTATAACGAAATATGGTTTAATATAATATTAATATGAAGAAAGTTTTTGTATTTTTCGCAGATGGTTTCGAGGACATTGAAGCGCTCGGAACAGTTGATATTCTTCGTCGCGGCGGAATCGACGTGACAACAGTTAGCATCTATGATGATGAGTATGTGACTTCGACACATGGAGTGATGATTAAGGCTGACACGACATTCGGCGAGGCTGACTTCAACGGTGCCGACATGCTTGTGCTCCCAGGTGGACTTCCTGGCGCAGACAACCTTATGAACCACGTTCCATTGCAGAAACTTCTGCTCCAACACAACGAAAAAGGAGGGCTGATTGCTGCTATTTGCGCGGCTCCAAAGGCTCTTGGCAACATTGGTCTGCTCAATGGGAAGCGTGCAACGTGCTACCCTGGATGCGAAGGCACGATGACTGGTGCTGATTACACGGCAGAACTTTGCACCATCGATGGCAACATAATCACAGGCGAAGGTCCTGCTGCAGTATTCCCGTTTGCTTACACCCTGCTCGACGTCCTTGCAGGCAAAGGCGCTTCCGATGGACTGCAAGAAGGAATGATGTTCAATCATCTTCTTGGCAAATAAGCTGAAAGGAATACATTTGAACATATTTCAATGAAGCGAGAGATTACTCCTGAAGAAAGCGGAAGAGGTTTGGCGTACAGCATGTGGATGCAATCGCCGATGCCGATGGTGACCGTAACCAAGACATTTGATGTGACGCATCTGGTGCGCACAAGCAAGAAGCGTGGCATAAAGTTAAACACGCTGATGTGCTGGTGCATTGGCAAGGCTGCCAGTGGAATAAATGAATTCTACAACTTAATTGTTGACGGTAAGCTGTACCATTACGACGGACTCGGTATTCAAGTCATAGTGAAAGACAAGAACGGAGCGATGACCTTCTGCGACATTCCTTTCAGCGACGACATAAAGCAGTTCTCTATCGAGTATGACCGAACAATACGCAAAGGCATAGAGGAGAGCCTGCACCAGTTTCGACCTGACATAATGATTATTGGCACATCTGCGCTGGTAACGATGGAGTTCGATTCTGTCGTCAATCAATATACTGCTGGTTTTGTCAATCCATTCCTGTCATGGGGACGCTACCGCAGTCATTGGTTCCATAAGACCCTGCCTATTTCCATGCAGTTCCATCATGTACTGATGGATGGCGAGCATGTGTTCACGTTCTTCAGTCGTCTGCAACAGGAGATGAATAATGTATGATACAAGTTTCGCATGTGAGATTTCACGCAGAGAAACAGAGAACGCAAAGACCTGTCTAATAGAAAACTCTGCGTGAGATAAAATAAATGATATGCGAACTTGCGTCATCGGCTCTGCCGCTTGGCTTGTCCAAGAAAGTTGAATATTTAACTAATAAAATAACCTATCACTCTATGAGCAATTATGTTATCATCGTTGCAGGAGGCAAAGGCCTGCGCATGGGAAGCGACTTGCCAAAGCAGTTTATACCTGTCAAGGGGCTTCCGATACTGATGCGGACTATGCAGCGCTTTTACGACTACGATAAGAACCTGAACATCATTCTCGTGTTGCCAAAGCATCAGCAGGACTACTGGAAGCAACTGTGCGAAGAATACCACTTCGATATTCCTCATCAGATTGCCGATGGAGGCGAGACTCGCTTCCATTCGTCAGCCAATGGTCTTAGCCTTATCCCCGACGATGCGGAAGGTCTTGTAGGCATACACGATGGCGTGCGCCCATTCCCTTCGGTTGATGTGATAGCAAGATGCTACGAAGCAGCAGCAAAGTTTAAGGCTGTGGTGCCTGCTGTCCCTGTGGTCGAAACGCTTTGGAAGACCGAAGGATGCACCGAAGACAGAAACCTTTTCCGTCTTGGGCAGACGCCTCAGACCTTCGACATACAACTGCTGAAACGTGCCTTCCGCCAGCCTTACGATGAGTCATTCACCGACGACGCATCGGTTGTGAAACGCTATGGACAGCCTATCACGCTCATTGAAGGCAACCCTGAAAACATAAAGATAACTAAGCCTTTCGACCTCAAAGTGGCAGAGGCATTGTGCCTATAGTAAGCCTAAAAACAGAATATCTATCTCATACGATGTTTGGATTCCTCGAACAAGACATACAATATCTCCCAGGCGTTGGGCCGCAGAGAAAGAAACTCTTGAACACCGAACTCAAAGTGTTCAAGAACGAGGACTTGTTGCTCTATTATCCTTACAAATACGTTGACCGCACCCACCTTTATTCCATCCATGAACTTACCCCTGACATGGCATATGTTCAGGTAAAAGGTCACATTCTTGGCTTCGAAACATTCCAGATGGGACCGCGAAAGCAACGACTCGTGGCACATTTCACCGACGGAAACGGAGTCATGGACTTAGTGTGGTTTCAAGGAGTGAAATGGGTGAAGGAGCACTACCATACCAATCAAGAGTATGTCGTGTTTGGCAAACCGACACTATTCCAAGGCAGGATAAACATATCGCATCCAGAAATAGAGCGCATCGAAAACGTACATTTCGACAATCTCAAACTCCATCCCGCCTACATCACATCCGAAAGGATGAAGAACTCGGCACTCACCTCGCGTCAGGTGGGCAAGATTATTGAGACGCTTATCGAACACATGCCAACCCTGCCCGAGACTCTACCCGAGTTTATCACCGAGAAACATGGCTTCATCTCGCGCGACAAGGCTCTGCGTTGGATACATTGTCCGAAGAACAATCAAATGCTGAGCGATGCACGCGTGCGCCTCAAGTTCGAGGAACTGTTCTACATCCAGCTTAATATATTAAGGTATGCCAGCGACCAACGGCGCAAATACCGTGGCTACGTGTTCCAGAGAATCGGCGACGTCTTCAACGACTTCTTCCAAAATCACCTGCCGTTCCCTCTCACCAATGCCCAGAAACGTGTCATCCGCGAGATAAGAACCGACATGGGCAGCGGTCGGCAGATGAACCGTTTGCTGCAAGGCGACGTCGGCAGCGGCAAGACTCTCGTGGCTCTTATGTCGATGCTGATTGCCATCGACAACGGTTTCCAGGCTTGCATCATGGCACCTACCGAAATACTTGCAGAGCAACATTTAGAGACCCTTCGCACATTCCTCGGCGACATGAACGTAAGGGTAGAACTACTCACAGGCGTGGTCAAGGGAAAGAAACGCGATACCGTGCTGCGCGGCTTGCTCGATGGCAGCATCAACATTCTCGTAGGCACACACGCCGTAATCGAAGACAACGTGCAGTTTGCCAAGTTGGGCTTCGTCGTTATCGACGAACAGCATCGATTCGGAGTGGCACAGCGAGCCAAACTTTGGTCAAAAAGCACGAATCCACCACATGTTTTAGTCATGACCGCAACGCCGATACCACGCACACTCGCCATGACTCTTTACGGTGACCTTGACGTCAGCGTTATCGACGAATTGCCTCCAGGACGCAAACCTGTCACCACAATCCACAAGTGGGAAGACCAAACCTCGTCGCTCTACAACGGCATACGCAAGCAAATCAACGAAGGTCGGCAGGCTTATATCGTCTATCCGCTCATCAAGGAGAGCGAGAAAATAGACCTGCAAAACCTTGAGGATGGCTTCGAGCATCTAAAAGAAGTCTTCCCAGAGTTCCGTCTGAGCAAGGTTCACGGCAAGATGAAACCAGCCGAGAAAGAAGAAGAAATGCAACGGTTCGTGCGTGGCGAGACACAGATTCTCGTTGCTACAACCGTGATTGAAGTGGGAGTGAACGTACCAAACGCATCGGTAATGGTCATACTCAACGCCGAGCGATTCGGACTTTCACAGCTCCACCAGCTCCGCGGACGCGTAGGAAGAGGTGCAGATCAAAGCTATTGCATACTCGTTTCTACACGAAAACTGACGAACGAGACAAAGAAACGAATCGACATCATGTGCGACACAAACGATGGTTTTGAAATAGCTGAAGCCGACCTAAAGCTCCGAGGACCTGGCGACCTCGAAGGCACACAGCAGAGCGGAATGGCATTCGACCTCAAGATAGCCGACATTGCGCATGACGGACAGATACTTCAACTGGCACGTGATGAAGCACAGGCAATCATCGACACCGACCCTGACTGCAACCGCCCAGAATATCGAATGCTCTGGAATCGCCTCTACGAACTCAAAAAAAGCAACATCAACTGGGGCGTTATCTCATAGCGTATAGCCTCACCGTCCTCCCCTCATCCCTCATCATGAGCACCAGCCCCCATCATCCTGAACAC
>JAUNQM010000134.1:0-4202 GCA_030536165.1 Prevotellaceae bacterium
GGAATACAATGAAAAATCTATTGTTTACCTTCATGGCGACCATTGTGATTGCGTTTAGTTCTTGCGATACACCGCACACAATGGCATGGAACCATTATTATTACGCCCAGTCTAAGTTTGACGAGGGCGACTTGGAAACGGCTGAACGCTATGCTATGGATGCTAAAGGCAAGCCGGAATATAAGGAGAATAGCTCGTTTGCTACCAAGGTTGATGACCTGCTGAACGCCATCAATCAGGCTTATAATGCTGCCGACGCGGAACAAAAGAATTGATACCTCAGTTCTACGTCATGTTTGATGACTGCAATGATTCGCCACGGGAACGCTCGAATTCTTAAAAAAAACTAAAAGCGAACCAAATTCATACATTGATTTGTTCTTTTTATTATCTTTGCAGATAGAAGACTTTTACTAAAAATCCTATAAACCTAAAAACAAAACTAAAATGAAAGATCTTAAGATGTACATCAACGGCAAATTCTGTGAAAGCCGTTCAGGAAAGTGGATTGACGTGTTAAACCCATCAACAGAAGAGGTTATTTCTCGTCAGCCAGAAGGAACTATTGAAGACGTAAACGAGGCTCTTGATGCTGCTCGTGCTGCTCAGAAGGCTTGGGGCGCAACTCCATCAATCGAGCGTGCTGCCTACTTGAAGAAGATTGCAAACGGCATTCGCGCACGTCAGGATGAGTTTATCGACATCATCATGCGTGAGCAGGGTAAGACTCGTTCTTGGGCTACAACAGAAGTTGTTGTTACAGCTGAATACTTCGACTACATGGCAAGCTTCGCACGTCATATTGAAGGCGAAATCATCCAGAGCGACAATCGTGGTGAGACTATGTTCCTCGCAAAGCAGCCTATTGGCGTCGTTGCAGGTATTCTCCCATGGAACTTCCCATTCTTCCTCATCGCACGTAAGGCTGGTGCTGCCCTCATAGCAGGATGTACTATCGTGATTAAGCCTTCACAGATTACTCCAGAGAACTGCACAGAATTCGCTAAGGTTGTTGACGAAGTTGGTCTGCCAGCTGGTGTTATCAACATCGTAACAGGTAAGGGTTCTGTCATCGGTAACGAAATGGCAGGAAGTCCAAAGATTGACATAGTAAGCGTAACAGGCTCTGTAGCAGCTGGTGAAAGCATCATGGCTGCTGCTTCAAAGAATATCACAAAGGTAAGTCTCGAACTCGGTGGTAAGGCTCCGGCTATCGTTATGCCAGACGCAGACCTCGAACTCGCAGCACAGGCAATCCTTGATTCTCGTATCGGTAACAACGGTCAGATTTGTAACAATGCAGAGCGTTGCTATGTACACAAGGATATCAAGAAGGAATTTACTGAAATACTGCTGAAGAAGTTCCAGGCAGTTAAGGTTGGCGACCCTTGCAAGGACGACTCTGTTGACATGGGACCACTCGTAGAAAAGCGTGCCCTTGAGAGCGTTACAGCAAAGGTTGAAAACGCAATCAAGCAGGGCGCAAAGGTGCTTTGCGGTGGCAAGCCTGTAGGCGGCAAGGGATATTTCTATCCAGCTACTATCCTCGACGATGTTAAGCAGGACTTCGATATCGTTCACGAAGAGACGTTTGGTCCAGTACTTCCTCTTATTGAATTCGAAGACCTCGACCAGGTTATCGCATGGGCTAACGACTGCGAATACGGACTTGCTTCTTCAGTATTCACTAACGACATTAACACTGCAACAAAGGTTTGCCGCGAACTTGAATTCGGTGAGACTTATATCAACCGCTTCCACTTCGAGGGCATGCAGGGCTTCCACGCTGGTATGAAGAAGAGCGGTATCGGTGGCGCTGACGGCAAGCACGGTATCGAGGAATACCTCATCACTCACGTAACTTATTTGCAAACAAAATAAGCAAAGGGAAACCTCTTCAACCCCTCCCTGCAGGGAGGGGATTTTTTTATATATGAAACTATATGTTTTAGGATTTAAGACTGAACCTGAAACATAAAACCTTGAGATATGAAAATAGGATTGTTTGTGCCATGCTATGTGGATGCTTTGTATCCAGAGGTTGGCGTGGCAACTTATAAACTACTGAAAAGCCTCGGCATTGACGTCGATTATCCAGTAAAGCAGACATGCTGTGGGCAGCCGATGGGCAATGCTGGCTTCCAGAAGATGGCAAAACCGTTAGCGAAAAGTTTCGACGAGATGTTTCGCGGCTATGACTATGTGGTTGCTCCAAGTGCAAGCTGTGCAGCTTACGTAAAGTTCTTCCACCCAGAGATTATGGGCAAAGAGCATAAGTGCGAGGCGGCAGGTAAGACTGTCGATTTGGTGGAATTCTTGCACGATATAATAAAGGTGCAGTCGTTGCCTTCAAAGTTCCCGCACAAGGTAAGCGTGCACAACTCTTGTCATGGTGTGCGTGAACTTGGTCTGTCATCGCCGTCGGAGCGCAATGTGCCACAGTTCAACAAGATTATAGACCTGCTGAAACTCGTAGAGGGCATTGAAATCTTTGAACCTGAACGCAAGGACGAGTGTTGTGGCTTTGGCGGAATGTTTGCCATCGAGGAGCAGGCCGTATCAACAAGAATGGGGCAGGACAAGATACGTCGACACATGGCAACAGGTGCCGAATACATTACAGGACCAGATTCGTCGTGCCTCATGCACATGCAAGGCATTTCACGAAAAGAGGATATGCCGATTAAGTTTATTCACGTAGCAGAAATATTAGCCGCAGGATTATGAGCACACAACATTCGATAAACGCAATGGCGTATCAGAAGAATCCTGATATCGTCGCGCACCACGACCAGACATTCTGGAACGTGCGTGCCAAGAGGGATAAGATGGCAAAGGCACTGCCTGAATGGGAAGAACTGCGTGAGACTGCAAACCTAATCAAGAAGCACACGATTACGCATCTTGCCGAATATCTGCAGAAGTTTGAAGCCGCTGCTACAGCCAATGGTGTGCATGTGCATTGGGCAAAGGACGCAGATGAATACAATGAGATAGTGTATGGCATACTCAAGCAGCACGATGTGAAGAAGGTTGTCAAGAGTAAGTCAATGCTTACCGAAGAGTGTCACTTGAACAAGAACCTTGAGTCGAAGGGCATTGATGTTGTTGAAACAGACCTCGGCGAACGAATATTGCAACTCATGGAGTTGCCTCCGTCGCACATTGTAATGCCTGCGCTGCATGTTCATAAAGAGGACATACGCGATTGCTTCATGGCAAAGATTCCTGAGTATGAGGAGTTCAAGAAGAAATACTTTGAACTGAAGCAGCTATCACCGAATGAAACCGACACAGCCGACCCAACAATGCTTACGTTCATAGCACGTCTGCATCTGCGCAATCAGTTCATGACTGCCGATGCAGGTATGACTGGTGGAAACTTCGGCATTGCAGAGACGGGCGATGTGGTGGTATGCACCAACGAAGGTAATGCCGACATGAGCACTTCGATACCTCCACTCCATATAGTAAGCATAGGATTGGAGAAACTGATTCCTAACTATAAGGCAATGGCGGTGTTCCAGCGTCTGCTTGCACGATGCGGCACAGGGCAGGAGACAACTGTCTATACCTCACACTTCCGTGGTCCAAAGCCTGGCGGCGAGATGCATATAGTGCTTGTGGATAACGGACGAAGCAGAAATGTTGGCAACGAAGAACATTGGCAGACATTGAAGTGTATGCGATGTGGTGCGTGTATGAACACGTGCCCAGTCTATCGTCGTTCTGCTGGATACTCTTACACTTACTTTATCCCAGGTCCTATTGGCGTGAACCTCGGCATGCTTAAAGATGCTAAGAAGTATTCCGACAATGTGTCGGCATGCTCGCTTTGTATGAGTTGCGATAATGTGTGCCCTGTGAAAGTGGATTTGAGTTCGCAGATTTATAAGTGGCGTCAGGGGTTGGACGACCTTGGCAAGGCAAATCAAATGAAGAAGATGATGTCGAAGGGCATGAGCACATTGTTCAACAATCCGAGTCTTTACACCACTGCTCTTAAATTCGCGCCTTTGGCTAATTGCGTTCCGTCGTGTCTGATGAACATAAAGTGCAACACTTGGGCGTATGGGCATAAGATGATGACATTCCCAAAGAAATCGTTCCATGCCATGTGGAAGAAAGGAGAAGTGAAATGAGCACTAACCTACGTCATCCTGAACTTGATTCTGGATCTCCTATATTACAATGTGAAATGA
>JAUNQM010000134.1:4212-7090 GCA_030536165.1 Prevotellaceae bacterium
TTTTAAATCACAAATAACATACTACATCTTTAATTTTATTCTGTATATAATAAATAAAAACTTTAAATTAGATTTAGATAAAAAATATTAAAGCGACTCCACGATAACGTGAAAGAGCACTACCCGATGCCTGAAATCAATATCGATGGCATTAAATTTGACAACCCTGTTGAGCAGTTTATCAATGCCTGCAAGACTATCTCTGGCGCGGAAGTTAAGATTGATACGCCACTGTCAGCAGATGAGCGTGGCGAGACATCGACCGTGAAGGGCGACATTGCTGTTGCCGAGAATGGATGCATCTGGATTCCACAGCGCGAAGACGACCGTTCGTTCCTGTTCAAGTCGGAACACCTTAATATAATAGTATCGCGCAAGGATGTTGTGAACAATATGCACGAAGCATACGACCGCATTGCCGCATCGCAGGAATACTTTAAGGAGTATAAGTTTGGCACTTTCATCAGCGGTCCGTCAAAGACTGCCGATATAGAAGGTGCACTGGTCTATGGTGCTCAGGCTGCACGCTCGGTGACTGTGTATTTAGTAGATTAGCTGTAGAGGCAAGTTTTGTCTTTTATAGAACATTAAGATTGCTGTAATAGTTAAAAAATATAAAAAAATAGGAATAATTACCAGTAGTTGATAGTCGTTTGCCATTTATTTATTACCTTTGCATCCGCTTTCGTAAAGAAAGTGATTTTGGGGTATGGTGTAATGGTAACACTACAGATTCTGGTCCTGTCATTCCTGGTTCGAGCCCGGGTACCCCAACAAAGAAGCCAATCGATGAGGTTGGCTTTTTTTATTTGGTGTCGCTGAAGCGCAAAAAATATATGGGCAATGGTTTTGCATTGCCCATATATATAATAATGTGTCGAACGCTTATTCTTCAGCGGTTGTTTCTTCTGCCTTTTCTTCAGGCTTGTTACGCTCGTCGTCGATAGCCTTAATCTTGTCATAGACAGCCTTGACGTCGTCCTTCAGCTTGTCAATCTTCTTGCTAACTTCGTCGATGAGGCTGTTGCCCTTCTTGCTTGAAGCATTGAGGAAGCCGAGGTTGTTTTCGTAAGTCTGGATTTCCTGCTTCATGCTCTCATACTGACGCATGAGTCTTGAGCGTTCGCTGAGCAGTGTATCCTCACCGTCCTTGACCATCTTCTTCAGATGATTCTTGAAGTCTTCTACGTTCTTCTTGTTGAAACTGATATTGAGCTTCTTTCTGAGAGCATCAACAGTCTCGCGATATTCTGTGTAGATTTTATCTTTCTCTTTGAATGGCACATGTCCGATGCTGTTAAACTCTTCTGAAAGCTTGCTGAGCATTGCTTCAGCTTCTTCGCTTCCCTTTTCAAGCAGTTCCTTAAGCTGAGTGATAACCTGCTTCTTCTTTGAAAGGTTTTCACGTTCTTCCTTAAACTGGTTGCTGGTTGAAGAGTTTCTCTTCTCGAAGAAATAGTTGCAAGCACCGAGGAATTCTGCCCAGAGAGCGTCGCCCACCTTCTTCTGAGTCATGCCGATTTCCTTCCATTCCTTTTGCAATTGGATGAACTTATCGCTTGTCTTCTTCCATTCTGTGCTCTCTTTAAGCTCGTTAGCCTTTGCTATGAGTGCACGTTTCTTTTCAGCATTTGCAGCGAAGACTTCCTTAATGCCCTTGAAGAATTCTGCCTTCTTTGTGAAGAATTCATCGCAAGCAGCGCGGAAACGCTCAAATATCTTCACGTTCATCTTCTGAGGTGCGAAGCCGATAGTCTTCCATTCTGCCTGAATGTCCATGATTTCCTTAGTGAACTTTTCCCATTCGCTTGAGTTCTTGACTTCAGCCTTTGCTATCTCTTCTACCTTTTCGCAGAGTGCGGTCTTCTTCTGCAGGTTGTCTTCTTCAAGACTCTTGAGCTCGTCGAAGTGAGCCTGATGACGCTTGTTTACGACAGTAGATGCAGCCTTGAATCTTTCCCAGATACCTTCGCGAAGGTCTTTTGCTACAGGACCAATCTCGCGGAATTCCTGGTGCAGTTTCTGCAACTGATGGAATGCACTTACTGCATCTGGCTCGTCGGCAAGGCGTTCTGCTGCTTCGCAGAGCTTTGTCTTGAGTTCAAGGTTCTTCTTGAAGTCGTATTCACGAGCCTCGTTGTTGAGTTTCAGAAGGTCATAGAACTGCTCAACATAGAGCTGATAGTTGCGCCAAAGCACGTTAGCCTTGTCGGCAGGCACGTTCTTGATCTCTTTCCATTGCTGCTGAAGTTCCTTGAACTGCTTGTATGACTTGTTGGCTTCCTCTGGTGAAGTAGCCATTGCCTTTATCTTTTCAATTATCTCAAGTTTCTTTTCGAGATTCTCTTGCTTTTCCTTTTCTTGCTCTTGGAATGCAACTGCACGCTTCTCTCTGATCAGTCCCATTTCAGCCTTGAATACCTCCTCGTCCTCGCTTGGAGTCACTTCATACTTGTCTGGGTCGCCGCCTTTTTCGAGGTAGTCCTTGTACTGTGCTTCGCGTTCTGCGATGTGGAACTTGTAGAAGGCTGTCTTCAGGTTGTCAATTTCGGCTTTCTGAGGCACTTCGTCGCTGTGTGCAATTTCCTTCACACGGCTGATGACGTCGGCTTTTGTCTCATAAACCACCTTCACAGGTTCTTCAACCGGTGCGGCAGTCTCTGCCTCTGCTACTTCCTCAACAGCTTCTTCAACTGGAGTTTCTTCTACAACCTCTGCTGCAGGTGTTTCTTCTGCAATTGGAGCTTCTTCCACTACTTCTGCTGCTGCAGTTTCTTCTACTGGTGCTTCTACCTTTGTTTCTTCAACGATAGGAGCCTGATCTTTTAATTCTTGAGAGTCCATAATATAAATTTTTAGATGTTCATCTACACTTTGC
>JAUNQM010000135.1 GCA_030536165.1 Prevotellaceae bacterium
AACCGCTTCAAGCGCATGCCATCAGGTAAGTTTGAGTTAACGAGGAATGTCTATAACTCAATCCTTCCGAGCCATTCGGTCGATGCGGAGGAAATGGCAATATACTACGCACCTTCGCTCTACACAGAAGTGATGTTTGGCAAGGACATGATACTTTCACCTTTTGTCAGAGCCAACAGGAAATACTACAGGTTCACGTTTGACTACGACGAGGACCAGGTGAAGATGCATTTCCGTCCATTCCACAAGAACACAATGCTCATCGAAGGAGATGCCTATATTGACACCGCAACGGGGCAAATCAAAAGCACGACGTTCAAAGGCAACTACGACATGTATGCCTTCACGATGGACATAGAGCAGGACGACCAAGGACTTCCACGAAAGAGCAAGGTGAGTTCAAAGTTTAACTTCCTCGGCAACAAACAGCAGAACAACATCACATCATACTATGGACTGACCACTACCCTACCCGACTCAATCCGCGACGTAGAGAGTCCTGAGATGATTGAAGCGCTTAGGCCTGAAGAACTCAGCGACCTTGAGAAACTTGCCTACGAACTCCACGAAAAGAAGAACGAGCTGAAACACGTGAACGACGAGCCAGCCGACACGACTACCACAGAGCACCACACAAGCAAGTTTTCAAAGGCGATGAAAAGGATTGGCGACTCGATGTGGGGAAGTACGAGAGTGCGTTCAGAACACTCATACGTACGCCTCTCGCCACTACTCAATCCGTTCATGATGGAGTTCAGCCAGAGGAAAGGCTTCACTTATTTGCTTGAGTTTACCCTGAAACACGACTGGGGCAAACATTCAAAGCTCATTCTCGACCCATACTTTGCATACGCTTTCAAGGAACGACAGGTGTATTACGGTGCTCCTATTGACCTGTACTACAACACAAAACGAAATGCAGGCTTCTTCTTCAATATCGAGAGTGGCGACAGGGTTGCAAGTTCTGTGGTAAGACAACAGGTAACGGAAATCGGTCTTGATTCACTGCTTGACTCCGACATCAACTATTTCCGCGACACAAAGATTCAGTTCGGCCATAGGTACGACATCCTGCGCAACCTCTCACTGACAGCCGGTGCAACTTTCCATCGCAGGACTGCCATAAACAAAGAAATGCTCGCGGACATTGAAGGCGACACAAAGAGCAAGACCTTTGCGCCATACCTCGACCTCTCCTTCAGATTCCCTAAAATGGGACCTATATTCAGGGTAAACTATGAAGTGGGGCTGAAAGATGTCATGGGCGGTGAGAATGATTTCTCACGTCTGGAGGTTGACGCAAACTATAAACTGAGGATGAAACGCATGCGAACCTTGTCGATGCGACTCGGTGCAGGACGCTACATTTCAGATGCCGACTATTATTTCATGGACTACGAGAACTTCCGCCGCAACAATCTGCCTGAAGGATGGAACGATGATTGGACGGGCGATTTCCAGAATCTAAGTTCTTACCAATACAACATCTCGAAATACTACGTCAGAGGTAACATGACCTACGACGCACCTCTCTTATGCCTCTATTGGCTGCCAGTGGTGGGAAGGTTTGTTGAGACGGAAAGAATCTACCTCAACGTGCTGGCTACAGAACACTTCCACCCATACGTCGAAGTGGGTTATGGCATCAAGAACCGACTCTTCTCTGGGGGAGTGTTCGTCGGATTTAATAAGGAGAAGTTTGACGGAGTTGAGTTCAAGATTGACCTTGAACTATTCAACAGATAAGCGTGATTGGGGCAATCTATGAAAAGAATAACTATCGGCTTTTTCATTGTTGCATGCCTCAGTAGTTGCGCAACCAGCAATTACAGCGCACAAATACCCAGACAAGACGAGCCTGTCAATCCCGACGCACAAAAGCCTCTGCCCGACGATGGACTTGCAGGAATGGTTCGAAGGATTGTAAGCAGATAGCATCTTTGTCAAGTGCCTTTCGCCCTATGCAACCGCAACGTAAAAGGCAGTTAAAGCATAGAAAAAGGAGACTCATCACATATACTTCCTAAACACGTCCGTTAAGGTGCAAAAAAGTTTTGCAAAACTTCGGACAAAGTTTTGAGTGAAGCATCCGAACAACTCGCGCAACGAGTAACGACAACTACCACCCGACATTATTGAGGTGCACAGTTACAAACATTGATTATCGAGAACTCTACTATGAATAAACCATTAAGCATATATAAGGCAAGTGCTGGCAGCGGAAAGACTTTCACGCTGGCAGTGGAATACATAAAACTGCTAATCAGAGACCCTAAGAACTACAGGCACACGCTTGCCGTTACCTTCACAAACAAGGCGACGGAAGAGATGAAGATGCGTATCCTTGCCCAGCTATATGGCATAAGCAAAGAGCTGACGAGCTCCGACGCATACGTGGATAAGATTGCACAAGAGACCGGTAACAGCAAGGAGGATATAAGGCAAAAGTCTACCGAGGCATTGAATCTGCTTCTTCACGACTATGAGTTCTTCCGCATTGAGACCATTGATTCCTTCTTCCAACGCATTTTCCGCAATCTTGCGCACGAACTCGACCTTACGCCAAACCTCCGCATCGACCTCAACGACAGCAAGGTGCTTGAAGAAGCAGTTGATTGCATTGTGAAAGAGTCGGCAACCAATTCAAAGACGCGAGGTTTGCTTCTGAGATTCATACAAGAAGCTATTGCCGACGACCATAGCTGGAACATCATTGGTGGCATAAAGAATTTCGGGAAGAATATATTCAGAGATTTCTACAAGGACAACCGCAAAGGCATAAACCAAGCGATTCTGCAAATCAAAGAAGTAGAGCAAAACCTTAAAAAGACCATTGCAGAATTTGAAAAGACGATGGATGGTTTCGTAAAAGAATACGAATCAAAAGGACTTCCGAGCAACCGCAATATTGACAGTTACTTCAACAAACTGCGCAATCATCGCTATTCAGCCAAAGACAATCTGCACAATAAAACGGTAGAAAACCATCCTGAACTTTGCGGTGAGTCAGAGGATTACAGAATTGCACACTCTGAAGAATACTTCACAGCAAAGGTTGCCCTGAAGAATCTTGCACAGCTCGAACTGTTGCAGGAGATTGGCAAAAAGGTGAACGAACTTAACACGGAAGCCGACAGATTCCTGCTCAGCGACACGCAGAACATACTGAGCACAATGATTGGCTCCGACTCAAACGATAAAGAACTGAATGCGCCGTTTATCTACGAGAAGATTGGGTCGAGGCTACGCCATATCATGATCGACGAGTTCCAGGACACGAGCGTAAAGCAATGGCGCAACTTCCAAGTGCTACTCGATGAGTGTATTTCACATACAGGCAACACCTCACTCATTGTCGGCGACATCAAGCAGAGCATCTATCGTTGGCGTTCAGGCGACTGGAGATTGCTTCATGAATTAGGCGATGAAGATAGCCAAAGTTATCGTGGCATGGTTACGGTTAAGCCTCTCGACACTAATTACCGTTCATCAAAGACTGTCGTTGATTTCAATAATGAGATATTTAAGACAATAATAGAAAAGGAATCCTATGGCGCAGGAGATTATGCCGCTCAACTCAAATCGGCTTATAGCGATATAGAGCAAAAGACTAAGCAGGATGCAGGCGAAGGCTACGTGAAGATTGACTTCCTCGACAGCGAAGACTACGAGAAGAAGACGATGGACGGCATCTACGACACTATTGTCGAGCTTAAAAATAAGGGATATAACGAGAACGATATTGCCATTCTGCTTCGCAACAACGATGCCATTGCAAAGATAGCCGACTACTTCACCCAATGTCATAGCGACATTACCATCATCTCCGATGAAGCCTTCAAGCTCAGTGCGTCGAAAGGTGTCAACCTCATCATTGAGGCGATGAAATACGTCGTGCAAAACGATGACATCTCTCTTGCAAACCTTGCCAAGATTTACCAGAAGGACGTCTTAGGCAAAGACATAGACGAGACAAGTCTGTTTCTCAACAAGTCGCAGACCACAGCCTTCCTCCCCGAAGGGTTTGCAGAGCGTATTGCAAGCCTGAAGGAAATGCCTGTCTATGAATTGGCTGAGGAGATTTTCCAAATGTTCGATATTGAGCGAATGATCGACGAAGGCGGATACATCTGCTCATTCTTCGACGTTGTGCTTAACTACATCAAGAGCGGTGCATCAAGCATCAAGCGTTTCATTGCCGACTGGGACACGGACCTTCACAAGCAGACGATACAAAGCGACAGTTTCAACGGTGTAAGAATAATGACAATCCACAAGAGCAAAGGACTTGAGTTTGCCAATGTCATCATTCCATTCTGCGACTGGAAGATAGAGAAGGCTGGCGGCACGATATGGGTGAGCACAAACAATAACTCGATGTTCTGCGGCATTCCTGTGGTTCCTGTCACCTACAGTCAGTTGCTGAAAGAAAGCAACTTCAAACACGCTTACGACGAAGAACATTTCCAGAACATCATCGACAACATCAACCTTCTTTATGTTGCATTCACACGTGCGAGGAAGAACCTCTTCGTCATATCGAAAAGCAAAAGTGCCACCGATATGATTTCCAAGTTCATCAATAATGCTACGGAAAACTCGGAATACATGCATGGCAACACTTACGAAAGGGGCGCACTTACTGAACCTAAGAAGGAATCAAAGGTCGAAGACAACCTCTTCAACCAGCAGGTGACGGGCTCCATACCTGTCACTATCAGCAGTTCCGACCATGCAATCAATTTCAACCAAAGCAACGAGAGCAATATCTTCGTCAATGGAGAAAACGACAGCAACGACATCAATCGCGAGCGTGGCATACTGCTCCATAACATATTCTCTGCCATTACTACCGTGAGCGATGCGCCGAAAGTGCTCGACAACTTTGAAAGTCAGGGACTGCTCAGCAGCGAACTTCTCACGCGACAGGAAGCACAGGAATACATCGACAGATGCTTCACGAATGAGACTATGCGCGACTGGTTCTCCGACAAATGGCACATCTGCAATGAGCGCGACATCGTTGCAAAGAACTCTCTCCGCCGCCGCTGCGACCGAATAATTTTCAACGACAACAGCACCATAGTACTCGACTTCAAGTTTGGCAAAGCAGAGGAGAAATACAAATATCAGGTAAAGAACTACATGTCACTGCTCACACAGATAGGCTTCAACAACGTCAGAGGCTTCCTGTGGTATGCAGAAGACAATATATTGGAAGAAGTAAAATGAAAACATTCATAGAACATGTAGCCGAGGATTTGCTCAGCAAGTTTGGCAACAACCTCAGCGACGTCACAGTCATTTTCCCTAACAAACGCGCCTCGCTGTTTCTCAACGAAGCATTGGCAACCTACTCCGAAAGGCCTGTGCTCGCACCGAAATACTATACCATCAGCGAACTATTTTGTGATGCGTCTGATGCTATCGTCGGCGACAGAATCGAACTTGTATTCCTATTATATAAGGTATATCAAGAAGTGACTAAAAGCGATGAGACTCTCGACCGCTTCTTTCCGTGGGGCGAAATAATCATCAACGACTTCGACGACATCGACAAGCACATGCTCGATGCTGATAAGATATTCACCAACGTCAAAGACATACACGAATTTGACGACATCGAGTTTCTAAGCGATGAGCAGAAAGAAGTGCTGAAGCATTTCTTCCCTAACTACGAGGGCAACAACACGCATCTCAAAGAGAAATTCCTCAAACTCTGGAGCAAACTGGCTGAAATCTACACAGCATTCCAAGAAGCAATGCGTCAGTCAGGCATCATGTACGAGGGTGCTCTATATCGCTATGCGACCGACAAGATAGCACAAACCATTGCTGCCGGCAACGAAATTAAGCATTACGTCTTTGTCGGATTCAACCATCTGCTTCCTGTCGAGAATCAACTATTCAAGACTATAAAGAACAACATCGACACCCTTTTCTATTGGGACTACGATAATTTCTACATCAACAACCACGAAGCTGGCAACGACATCAAGCAGAACCTCATACTCTTTCCAAATGCACTGGGCGGCAACGAGGAGATTTACGACAACTTCTCGAAGCCAAAAGACATTCAAGTCCTCACGTCTTCAACCGACAATCTCCAGGCGCGCTACGTCTATAACTGGGTGCAAGAGAACAACCGCGCAGCATCGGGGCGCAAGTCTGTCATTGTGCTTGCCGACGAATCACTGCTCCCAACGGTGATACATTCCCTTCCGAAAGAAGTTGACAAGGTAAACATCACCATAGGCTATAACCTTTCATTCACCGACATACCACTCATCATCAACCACCTGATGAGCGACAGGAAGTATAAGACCGCTAAAACACTCAGCGACAAGCTATCTTATCTCGCCACCGCCATCCACGAAAAAGCACAGAGACCCTTCCCCGACCCTTCCCTTGCAGGGCAGGGAGCTAATTACTCATCGCCCTATAAGGGAGAGGCAGGGAGAGGGTCTGAGGCTTTGCGCACAGAATCACTTTTCCGCACCTATACCCTCATCAATCGTCTTAAGAATCTCATAGATAAAAACGCACCCGACATCACCGAGGTTACAATGCAGCGGTTGCTCAACCAACTCATCAGCACCACTTCTGTTCCATTCCACGGCGAGCCGCTCGAAGGGCTGCAGATAATGGGAGTGCTCGAAACCCGCAACCTCGACTTCGACAATGTGCTCATGCTCTCATGCAACGAAGGCATCATGCCAAAGGCGTCCGACGCCACCTCGTTCATTCCTTATTTCTTGCGCAAGGCATACGGTCTTACCACCATCGACAATAAAGTCAGCACCTATTCCTACTACTTCTACCGACTGCTGCAACGATGCAACAACGCCACTCTGCTATGGAATAAGTCAACCGAAGGCATGCACCGTGGCGAGATGAGCCGCTTCATACTCCAGCTGATGGTAGAGTCAAGCCATCAGATAAAACGCCTCGCACTCAGCACTGGACAGACGGCATCGACCAATCAACCTGTTGCGATAGAGAAGACTGACGAGATTTTGCAGGCAATGAAACAGCGCTTCTTGAACCTTGAACCTGGAACCTTAAACCT
>JAUNQM010000373.1 GCA_030536165.1 Prevotellaceae bacterium
AAATATATTTTCCTAGTTAGGAAAGTGAAATCCCGTGCAAACTTGCACCACGTTTGCACGCAAACGACAAGGGCATTTGCACGCAAATGTATCGTGCGTTTACACGCAAACGCATTCGCGTTTTTTATTATGAACTTATGCGTATCTCTTCACCTCGTCACAATCAATATATAAACTGCTGATTATCCGATTATTCTGTGCGTGAAGAGTGTTCGTTACTCTTCACGGCTCTTCACGTAATCGGCAAAGCCAATAGCCAAAGAGCTGAGAATAAACACATAGGATGCTAATAAGCAAATGGTGTTAAAGTATTAGGAACATGAACCTTTTGCATTCCTTGTTATAGAATTCGGTCAGGAGATGACCGAGTTCGGTCATAGGGGTGACAGTACTCTGTCATAAACCAGACAGAAATAACGTCCTCCGTGAAGAGTGGTGAAGAGGCAAGTAAACCTCTTCACGTTATTATTTGCTTGTAATCAACAACTTGAAAGCAATTGTGAAGAGGTGAAGATATTTTGCCTTTTTAGATTAAGAAAAAATGTTTCTCTTAGTTAGGAAAGTGAAATCATACAACTTTAGCACAATAGATGACAGGCCCTGAAGATAATAAATGTTTAGTCCCAGGCATAATAAAAGACTAAAAGACACATAGACGCAGAGTCGCAAAGAAGTAAAGTTCTTCCTAATTATAAAAGTGAAATATAGACTAAACACAAAAAAAGCAGTATATTTGCACAACAAATAATTTAAAGTTATGAAGAAACTAGTTTTTACTTTGTTCTTAATGTGCTGCAGCCTAATTGCGATGGCTGATGTACAGCACTTCTCATGGAAGGGAAATCTGGGTGACAATATCAGCTTTCAGCTTGATTTGCAAGTAAATAACGTTGGCGCTGTAGCAGGCGAGACAACCTATTTCCGCAAGAATGGCAAGATTGCCAAGATTCCAGTATATGGCGTGCAGATACGATACGAGAACGAATCGTCGTCGGCGCTTTTGGTGAACGAATACGATGGTAACAAGCAATGTGGTACTTTCTTTATCAGCGTGGATAACAATGGTAATTTTATGAAAGGCAACTGGAGCCTTGTGGATAAGGAACTTAACATGAAGAACATCGTAGAGCTTGAACCAGATTTCGGCAAGCGATTCTTCCATCCAACAAACAATATAAAGGATGCAGTAGGAAAATACAGCTTTACATACCAAACCGGCAATCCTAATATGCCCGAGTGTGGCGGTCATTGCTACCTAGTGGCAGAGAAGGGAAAGCTGCACTGGATGATGGGACAGGTAACACCAAACATTGCCGAAGGCGAGGGTATGGCCAGCTTTGTTGACAGTGGTTTCAAGGGTAGTTACCAAAACTTCAGCTTCGAGGCATACGTAGATGAGTACTTTGTTTATGTGTGGCGAACCAATCCTGATGAAGGTCAGGTAGATGACTGGGGCGCATGGGCCACACTTGAAGGTGTTTATGTACGTGAACTAGAGGAAAGCGGATTCGACGGCAGCGTGAATTAATGGAATTAAAATCAAACTTTTTATGGAGAGAGGCTAAAGACTATCTTGCCATTACATTTGGCTTGCTGGTCTATGCCATGGGATGGGCTACCTTTTTGCTGCCCTACCAAATCAGTACCGGAGGTACCACCGGTATAGGTGCAATACTGTTCTACGCCACA
>JAUNQM010000136.1 GCA_030536165.1 Prevotellaceae bacterium
ATGAGTCGTGTTATGGCGGAACTAATCGTTCCGGTGCCACCTATGAATAATGCTTTCATGTTTTTTGATTTTTAGTTATAGGTTCTATATATTTTCTATGGTTCTTAGTAATTATAGTTTTTTTTATTTGCTTTCTATCTTTATCTCTTGAGGATTTTCTTCCTTGCACTTGAAGACATTATCTGCATAAAAGTCCTTGAAATCTGCAGTAGGAATATCTTTGCGTTCCTCTTTGTCTTGTTTCTTTGTCCAAAATCTTGCCATAATAATATGCTTTATTGTGATACATTATTTATATAAGGTGCTGCTGCAAATCAATCTGTCTCCAGAGTCATCAACCTCAAAGAATGCAGGGCGACGAACTGTTCTTCCATTTACTTTCTGATGTGAATGGCAACAAAGCAGCAGACGGCCGTCGAATGTGCGGAATATCATACCGTGACCATAGTTCGGTGGTGTGATTGGCTTTTCCTGTTGAATCCACGGTCCATCGAGTGTACCGCTTTGAGAATATGCTACACCTTGGGTATAATCACCAAACACCCAGCTTGTCCAAAGTATTCCGAGTCGTCCTGTCTTGGTGCGGAAAACAAAAGGTCCATCTGTCACCTTGTTTGTTTTGATTCGCCCATCTTCCGTCTTTTCCTTGCTCCACGGTGAGTCGCTCGACTTAAAAAGCAGTTGGCGTGTGCCTTCGATTGTTCCACTCATATCATCTTTCAATCGTATCTTTTCCACCGTGCCATTCCAGTTCTGCAGCCATTCGTGGCAGAATATCATATATGGTTTGCCGTCGGTATCTACCCAGAAAGTAGCATCAAGTGTCGGTTGGTCGGCAGGGAGATATTTATCATCTGCCATCGGAACGTATGGACCTTCCGCCTTATCTGAAACAAGCACATGGCTTGCACGACGCTCAATCTTATTTCCCTTAACAGAGTCTATGAAGACTTCCCTATTTGTGAACGTAGCGAAATAATAATACTTCCCATTATATTTATGAAGTTCTGCTGCCCATATCATAGGTCTTGGCCCCATCCACGAATCATGATCAGTCTGAGCAACGCGAAAAGGTCCTGTCCATTTCTTCAGGTCTTTGCTTTTCCAGAGCATCCCGCCTGTCCCAGTCATATAATATGTCATGGTAGCGCTATCAGCAAGAATAAAAGGGTCTGACATGTATATGCTGTCAGTAGGCACATCGTTTCGTGGCATAAAATGCCTCTGGGCGTTACATAGTACTGCAATAGTCGAAAGCAGTATTGATGAAATAATAAATCTTTTCATAATCATCTTTTTAATATTGACATAGGTCCTTCTGCATTTATTCCTTGAAGGTCAAACTGCAGATCTACCATATTGTCTGGCGTATAGAATTCAATATCAACTTCACCGCTGTCTCCAATAATAATCGAAGGTGTCCAATACACGGTGGTACGGATGTCAGGAGTAGCATCATTCATGCGTTCAGGAGTATCGTATCTTGGTGCATAGAAATCTACATCTTGCTTATAACCTAAAGGAGTTACAACCTTTGTTGCAAAGGCGTGACGCCCAGTTTTCTCATGGGCATAACTGCTTGGGTCTTTAAGTTTGATGGCAATCACACCATATTGAGTCGCAGTGTTTGAGCCTCCCTCACTATCACTAAAAAGCATTGTAGCTGCATTATGTCTGCTGATATACTCTATGCGCTCTATATCTTCAGGCATGATATCGTTGACATATTCCTTCTCGTATGGGAAGTCGTTCACATAAACTACTCCTGCAAATGTTTCTCGCCCAGTGCCATCGTCAGACATCGGTGCATTAAAAGCATAGAACAGCGACTCGATTGTGACTGCTGATTTTAGTTCGTCATCGTTTGCGCTGTACGATCTATTAGGCATTATGCCATATCTGTTCACATATTCCTCGCGTTTATGTCCACGAACCTCAAGGTCGGGTAGTTCTACCATCCACAACTTGTTTAGATGGGAGTAACGCAGTTTGTAGGATGTACTTTCTTCTCCGACGGTCTCTGCCAGTGGAATCATCGGTTCTGACTTGTAGTGCGGAATGTCGGTTTCATCTATGTTTAAGTCCATGAACGAAGTGCTTCCTTTGTGGTTCAATGCTGATATAAGGAATTTAGTGCTATCGGCAAATTGAAGTCCTTCCAAAGCGAAACGTCCAGACTTGTTGAGTTCTATTATCTGAAGCATTCGTGGATTGCTACACATGACAAGCAATGAAGGAGTTTTCATGTTCTTCTTCCACATTCCCCCAATACTTCCTTCGATAGCCTGTGACTGTTCAATTGGATATTTGCATGTAGGTTTAACATCGTTGAGTATATCGCTGATGTTGTATCTGCGCCATGCCTGTGTCAGCATGAGCAGGTCGAGGTCGTTATCTACCTTTACGTTTACATCGGAAAAATAGTAAAGTGGCTGTTCGATTTTTCCTTTGATTTCCGATGAAAGGAGAAGTGTTGATACAATATTCCCGTTTATCGAATCGTATGGTGTCGCATCTTTATCGGTCACAGAAAGTGAATAAGTGCCTTTAGGTGCTGTTATGTGTGCTTTCACCAAGTGGCGACGTTCATTCTTCTTATGCTGAAAGGCGATGTCACTTTCTGTCTTCTTCTGCTGTCCGCGGATAAACAGCGCACGTTCAGCAGCAATCTGATTAGTTGCTTTCTCAACAATACTAATCAGCGTCACACCCTCGTGGAAGTTTGATAACGGGATGCGGAAGTCTTTTCGCGTTATGTTCTCGGCTACAGCAATGTTAAGTGAGCCGTGTATGACTATTTCATATTTGCTTATATCAATATCTGGCGTATAGAGAGGGCGGATTAGGAGTTCTCCTGCATGTTGTGTAGCTGTTATTGTGATGCCTGATTGCAATGCGGCAGGGAACTGTAATTTTTGTTCTTTTCCATCGAGAGTCGTGGCAGTTAAGAAGTACGATTGCCCTTCATACGGGGTGAAAGCGATACTGCCCATGCCTAAGTGCTGCGATTCGCTTTCGGCTATCTCGTTTCCTTGCATGTCGGTAAGTACAACCTTCACATCTTCTCCCCCACCCTCTAAGTCAGTTGCTTTGAATGCGACTTTTTGCATTTCTCCCACAATGAGTTGTCCACCTTCGGGCATTGCGTCGAAATAAAATTCATTTCCTGATTTCAACTTCTTCCTTTTCTTTTGCTGCGTGTCCTCTTGTTCGCCAAATCCTTTCACGCCAATCGTTTTTGAGAAAAAGTATTCCTCAGGGAAGTTGCGCATATACGATGAATAAGCCACTATCTTGTATGTGCCTGTTGATAATTTGTTTGACAGGGCAATGTTATTGGCAAACACACCAAGCGAATCACATCTGATAAGTGAATGTGAGAGCACTTCACCTCGTTCTGTTGCCACCAAATCCACATATATATAATAGGAAAGTAGTGACTGGCGATTGGTGATAGCATTTATGAGATACCCACGAAACCACACGCTGTCGCCTGCAATATAGTTCGACTTGTCGGTGTGGAGATAGACTTTTTCCATAGGCACAGCCTTGTAATAGTCTATCACCTTTTGTTGAATGCCTTGTGAGAAGGCAGACAACGACATCCCAATAGATAAAAGTATAAACAGTAGCTTTTTCATTTGCCGTTCTTCAGATATTTCTTAGAACCTTGAACCTGAAACCTAAAACAATTTACAAGTATTGTGTCTATGCTTCTTTTGGCATCAACAGTTTTAGGATTGTCCATCCTAAGAGGTATGCAATACCGCACCAGCAGAACAGTATCATGTAGCCAGAAGGCTTCCCTTCAAATCCGAAAATAGAAAGGTTTGTCTCATCGGCAAAGACTATAATGTAACCTGCAGCAAGGTTGAGCCATGCATTGCAGAACCCGCCAACCGTCCCTGAAATGCCTGTTATTGTTGCAGCCGACGACTTAGGGAATCTGTCACCAATGACAGAGAACATGTTTGCGCTCCAGCTTTGATGTGCTGCGCCCAATATACCTATTATTATAATAGGAGCCCACGGAGTTGAGAAATATTCACCTGCGGGCTGGGCAAACAAGCCTAATAACGGAACACAGGCAAACACAAACATAGACCACAGATGACTTTCGTATGCAGTCTTACCACGACGGATAAAGAGGTTCGGCAACTTTCCACCAAAGATGCTGAGCATGGTTATAAGGTAGAGGACAAATATAAGCGTCATGCCTTCGGTGTCAGTCGGTTTGATATTAAACTGTGTGTTTATGTACATTGGAGTCCAGAATAGGAAGAACCACCATCCGCCATCGCTGACGAACCTACACAGCGACAATGCCCAAGTCTCGCGCATCTTCAATGCCAGGAGATATGATAGAGGTTGTTGGTTGTCAGTTGAAGGTAGACCTCCCTCTCCCCCGTCCTGAAGGGAAGCGGACTGGAAATTGTCCGTACTTGTCTCTTCTGGTTTCCTGTAGAGTAATATCCACAGTCCCATCCATACGTAGCCGAGAGCACCAATAACGATAAATGCCATCTCCCACCCCCAATATTTTGCTATCAAAGGTATAGCAAACGGAGCAATTAGGGCACCTATTGAGCAGCCGCTATTGAAGATAGATGTTGCGAAGGCGCGGTCTTTTGGCTCGAAGTATTCCGCAGTAACTTTTATGGCTGCAGGGAAATTGCCCGACTCGCCAATAGCGAGCAGACAGCGGGCGCTAAGGAACATCCACACGCTCACCGTGCCTATAGCCAACGCCATCTTCGACCCAGCTGCAAGCTGTAACATTTCTGGCGACTTTAGGTCGTCAATACCGAGCACCATTTCCGTACCGATACCGCAAACTGCATGAAGGCATGCGCCAGTACTCCATATTCCGATAGCCCAAAGGTAACCTTTCTTGCTACCGAGCCAGTCTATCAGTTTGCCAGCAAAAAACATAGCGATGGCATAAACCATAGAAAACATGCTCGTGATAGTTCCATACATCGTCTCGTCCCAATGAAATTCCTTTTCAATAAGGTTTGGATACGTAAGCGACAAGACTTGTCGGTCAAGATAATTCACAGTCGTGGCAAAGAACAATAAGCCACAGATAATCCATTTATAGTTTGATGTTTTCATAGTCATTGGTCTATGTTTTCAAGTTTCAGTTTATTTTTTTCGAGGTTTCGACATTTCGATGTTTCGAAGAGCAGAGCTACACCTTACAATTTACATGCCCCCTCCATCTCCCCCCAAAGGGGAGGGTTAAGTTCCCCTCCTACGGGGAGGGGTTAGGGGAGGGCAACAATTTACGCTTTACAAACCCTATGTATCACGTCATACACCTTCGCCTGTTCCTCTGGCGTCTCACAGTATGTTACCACAATCAATTTCATTCCAGGCTTCCAGAGTTCGCGCACCTTCTGCTCAACCAATTCTGCTGAGCCGACGATTCTCACGTTCAGTATCACACCTGTATGTGCAAACGTATCAGCATAACCTTCCGTTGGATTAGCGCCAGGATCAGTTGCCAACGAGAAAGCACCGTCAGCCATTCTCAGGTTTGGTATCTTCACAATGTCGGCTTTCTTATTGCTCCAGTTGCCGCACGAATGGAAGACAGCACCGCCAAACTCATTTCCTACCTTAACCATAGCAGGTACGGCAAAATCCTTATACTCCTGCGGAGGCATCATCGTAACCGTGTCATCGCTCAAACCGATGCCATCGAAATAGAGCGAAGATGTAAAGCCATGACCAGGCTTTACCAAGCAATGCCCAATCATTTCCCTCTGCTTTTTAGTGAAGTCGATAGTTAGGTCTGCAGCAATGTCGAAAGCCTTGTGCATCTTCTCTGGGTTCAGATAGAAATCCATAAAGAACTGATTCGGGTCGATGATGTTGCTCAAAGTGTTGAGAGGCGACTGCAGGTCGCTAAACGACAATGGGAGCATGCCTTTAGTCTTGTCAAGGAAATACTCTGTCATGTCAAGAGTGTGGCGACCAATAGGAGTCTCGCTGACTGGTCTTATGTCAGCATTAAGCAAACTCTCAGTCGATTCAAACTTGCCCGACACAGCAGGAGCAAGCCCAGGCTCCCATATATAATCGAAGCCAAAGCCAGCCGCAATAGTGCCAAGTCCATACCACGGTTCGAGGAAGTTAGCCACGTCAGCCTTAAAAGCCATACTCGCCTTTAGCGCACCGAGTTGCCATTCGAGCGACTTCTTCATGTCCTTACTATCGGCAGCAAACACCTCTGCGACCCTCATACGTCGATAAACCAGCACACCCGACTCCGCCTCCATAAACTGACGGCAGCATTCCTCCTTTTCCGCCTCGTATGCAACATACTCCTCCAAGTCGAAACTCTCTGGCGTAATTGGCGTTACCTGAGTAGATTGCGAGTCACGCTTACTGGTATCAAAGCTATCTTTAATCTGCATAATTATTCTATAGTACTTATATTCTCCAAAAAGGAATATGCAAAGTTACGATTTAGTGAGCGATTTTCCAAATTTATTTGAAAAAATCCGAGCGAGAGGACTTCGCCCTGCGCCTGAAAGCGAAGCTGAAGAACTAAAACCGTAGGTTAAAGATAGCGCAAATCGAACACAATACAAAATAAAAGACGGAGTTTTTTATTTTTATTGTTTTGATGCAGCCTATCTTCGGCGGAACAAAAGTTACGATTTAGTGGGCTCAGTAAATATTTTTTGAGATCTTACCATTCAAGATTTGATGTCCTTGGACAAGAAATGAGATAGAGCCGATTATAAAGTTAAGGAAAGTTAGCATGACAATAGAGAAGACCTTGAGAATACATATAGAAAACAAGCTTAAAAAATATAGAAAAATGGCATTGAAAATATAGAAAAGTGCCCCTTGTCATATAGATAACTTTTATCAAACTAAAGGATACTTGAACCTAAACAAACACAAAACAAAAGCGGATGTACCATCATTATTATTGGCACACCCGCTTGTTATGTTATGGGACTTCAATTCATTATTCTACTCCTTCCATGAATCCT
>JAUNQM010000137.1 GCA_030536165.1 Prevotellaceae bacterium
TCCATTAACTCCTTAACTCCTACAAATACAAAAACAATAAAAATACATAAAGAATGAAAACTATTTGCTTGTATTTCGAGATGCATCAGATAATACATCTCAAGAGGTATCGCTTCTTCGATATCGGTACCGACCATTACTACTACGACGACTTCGAGAATGAGCGCAGCATTACCGACATCGCCGAGCATTCTTATATCCCTGCACTCACGTCGCTGCTCGAAATGGTAAAGGAGAACAAAGGTTTCTTCAAGTTCACCATTTCACTTTCAGGCTGCGGCATTGAGCAGATGGAGATGCATGCACCAAAGGTGCTCGACCTGCTGAAGGAACTTGCCGACACTGGGTGCGTTGAGTTCCTTGCCGAACCATATTCACACGGCCTCGCATCGCTTGCCAACGAGGAGTGCTTTGCTATCGAAGTTAAGCGCCAGATGAAGAAGATGCAGGAAGTATTCGGTCAGACACCGAAAGTATTCCGCAACTCATCGCTCATCTACAGCAACGACATAGGTCGTCAGGTAGCAGCAATGGGCTTCAAAGGTATGCTCACCGAAGGAGCAAAGCATGTACTCGGATGGAAGTCTTCACATTATGTATATAACTGCATCGAGGCTCCGAAGCTGAAACTCCTGCTTCGCGATGTGGAACTCAGCGACGACATTTCACTGCGATTCAACGACAGCAGCTGGAGCGAATACCCACTCTATGCCGACAGATACATAGACAAGATTGCTGCGCTGCCTAAGGAGGAACAGATAGTCAACATCTTTATGGAGCTTTCAGCACTCGGCATGGCACAGCCTTTGTCGTCGAACATTCTCGACTTCTTCAAGGCTATACCAGCCGCAGCAAAGGCAAAAGGCATCACATTTGCCAACCCAACCGATATATTCTCGAAGGTGAAAGCCGTGGATAAGCTCGACGTGCCTGACACACTATCATGGGTTGACGAAGAGCGCGACGTAAGTTGCTGGCTTGGAAACAAGATGCAACGCGAAGCATTTGAAAAGCTCTATTCACTCGCAGACCGTCTGATGATAACCCGCGACGAAAAGCTAATACAAGACTGGTATTACCTTCAGGCATCGAACAACTTCCGCTTTATGACCACAAAGCCAAACTATGTAGGCTTCAACCGTGGTATCTACGACAGTCCTTTCGACGCATTCACTAACTACATGAACATACTCGGCGACTTCATCAACCGCGTCAACACACTCTATCCACCAGAGATTGACAATGAAGAACTCAATGGCTACATCACCCTCATCGAGAACATGGGCAAGCAGATAGCCATCAAGGATCAAGAGATACTCCACCTTCACACAACAGTCGAGAAGTTAGAAAACAAGAAAAAGAAGTAGCCCCCCCTGCTACATATCTCATATAATATATATACGCGCGTACGCACACATGTGTACGCGCGTATATATAAATATGTATGCCTATTCTCACCGCTGTTTTGCTGAATAATATCACCACTTTATGAACAAATCATTAGGCGAAAAACATTTTTTTGCAAATAAATTTGTTGTATGTTATTATTTTTTTGTAAATTTGCACGCTCATTATGAAAATGTGAGCATAAAACAAGTTGAAATATAAAATTAAAATCATAATAGAATAATGGCAGCATTAGGACAAATCAGAAAAAAAGGAGCCTTCCTCGTAATCGTAATAGGTCTGGCTCTGTTCGCATTCGTAGCAGAAGAAGCATTCCGCTCATGCGAGACTACACGTAACCAGTCACGTCAGCAAGTGGCTGAAATCAATGGTAAGAAATTCAATGTTCAGGACTTCCAGGCATTGGTAGATGAGTATTCAGAGGTAGTTAAGATGACTACTGGCCGCGAAAACCTCGGCGACGAAGAGCTCACAAGCATCAAGGATCAGGTATGGCAGAGTCTTCTTCAGGAAGAACTTCTCAAGAAGGAAACAGAGAAGCTCGGCCTCAAGGTTACTGACCAGGAACTGCAGAACGTGATCAGCGAAGGCAAGAACCAGATGCTCATGAACACTCCTTTCGTAAATCAGGAGACTGGTCGCTTCGACTACAGTGCATTGCAGAAGTTTATTTCTGAATACAAAAAGATGGACCGCAACGCTAATCCTCAGATGACTGAGCAGTATGATAGAATCTACAAATACTGGCAGTTTGTTGAGAAGACTATGCGTACTCAGATCCTCAACGAGAAGTATCAGGGACTGCTCGCACACTGCTTCATCTCTAACCCAGTGGCAGCAAAGCAGAACTTCAACAACAAGAACGAGGAAAGCGACATCACACTCGCTGCATTCCCTTACTCTTCAGTTGCTGACAAGGACGTGAAGGTTGACGATGCAGACTTCCAGAAGAAGTACGACGAACTCAAGGAAGCATTCAAGATGCCTGTTGAGACTCGCGACATCAAGTATGTTTCTTATAAGGTAAACGCTTCACCAGCTGACCGTCAGGCTATCAAGACTGACATTGATTCAGTAGCAAAGACTCTTGCAGCAGCAACTGACGCAACTGAGGCTGTACGCAAGGCTAACTCATCAGTAGCTTACCTCGGCGTGCCTGTTACATCAAAGGCATTCCCTACTGACATTGCTGCAAAGATTGACTCTCTGTCAACAGGTGCATTCGTTGGTCCATTTGAGAACACACAGGACAACACTATTAATATTATTAAGGTGTATTCAAAGCAGGAACTTCCTGACTCAATCGAGTTCCGCGCTATCCAGGTTGGTGCTGAGACTGTAGAGGCTTGCCGCGTTAAGGCTGACTCAATAGCAAAGGCTCTGCGCGAGGGTGCTGACTTCGAGACTCTGGCAAAGAAGTACCAGCAGACAGGCACAAAGAACTGGATGACTACAAGCCAGTATGAAATGGCTCCTTCTATGGATAAGGACACTAAGGCTTATATCAACACTCTGAACACAGCAGCCGTAAACGAAATCAACAATGTTGAATTCACAAACGGTAACATCATCCTTCAGGTTACAGACCGTCGCAACATGGTTGCAAAGTATGACGCAGCTATCGTAAAGCGCAGCTTCGACTTCTCAAAGGAGACATACTCTGCTGCTTACAACAAGTTCTCACAGATGGTAAGCGCAAGCAACGACATCACTTCACTCGAAGCTAATGCAAAGAAGTTCGGTTTCACAGTTCAGACTGAAAACCAGATTGCAAACACGGCTCACGCAGTTGCTTCTCTCAAGCAGACTCGCGAAGCCCTGAAGTGGATATTCCAGGCTGAAGAAGGTCAGGTTTCTCCTCTCTATGAGTGTGGCAACAACGACAATCTCCTTGTTTGCGTTCTCAACAAGGTTCATCCAGAAGGCTATCCAAAGCTCGACGATGTTAAGGAGCAGATTAAGGTGCTCGTCATCAACGACAAGAAGGCAGAAATGCTGATGAAGAAGGTTGAAGGCGTGAAGAACATCAACGACGCAAAGGCAAAGGGCGCTCAGGTGTCTGACCTTGCTCAGGTAACATTCAACGCTCCTGCTTTCGTTGCAGCTTCAGGCGCAGCTGAACCAGCATTGAGCGGTGCAGTTGCAGGAACAGCTAAGGGTAAGTTCTCATCTCACGCAGTAAAGGGCAACTCTGGTGTATATCTCTTCCAGGTTAAGAACAAGAAGCAGAATGCAGCTAAGTTCGACGCTAAGGCAGAAGAGAAGGAATGCAGCCAGAAGGCAATGCAGGCAGCAGGACGCTTCATGAACGACTTGCTGTTGAGTTCGAAGATAAAGGACAACAGATATTTGTTCTTCTAAAAAGGAGCAAACACAATAAGTTTAAGCCTCGTAATTGCGAGGCTTAAATTGTTAATAGGCATAGCGAAATGCAGAAAAAGCTGGCACTAATCATCCTATTGCTGATGCACATGCTCAACGTATGTGCTCAGAACCTGCGGCAGAACGCACGATACCTCGAATACATAGAGAAGTATCGCGACATTGCTGTTGAGCAGATGAAAGAACACCGCATACCTGCAAGCATAACAATGGCACAGGCGTTGCTCGAAAGTGGCGCTGGGCAAAGCGAACTGACACGCAAGGCAAACAACCATTTCGGGATCAAATGCGGCAACGATTGGGTTGGGCCTACATCGCACCACGACGACGATGCCCTGCAAGAATGTTTCCGCGCATACAAGAATGCGAGAGAGAGCTACGAAGACCATTCGTTCTTTCTCACATCGAAGCGCCGCTATGCATCGCTCTTTAACCTCAAAATCACCGACTACAAAGGTTGGGCACGCGGCTTGAAAGCTGCAGGGTATGCCACAAGTCCCGTATATGCAGATAACCTTATCCGCATCATTGAGACATACGAGCTTTACAAACTCGACAGCGAGACGGGCAGCAAGAAAAAGACTACTACCCAGCCACAGTCATCGCAACGCGTCATTTATAAGAACAACAAGAACTACTACGTGCTTGCAAAGCGTGGTGATACTTTCCGATCTCTGGGCAAAGAGCTTGACATTTCTTACCGCAAACTTGCACGCTATAACGAACGCGACAAAAAGGATGTGCTCAGCGAAGGCGACGTGATTTACCTCGAAAAGAAAAAGGCGAAAGCCGACAAGAAGTATAAAGGCGTGCTTCACGTTGTTCAGCCTGGCGAATCAATGTACAGTATCGCGCAACGCTACGCCATCCGACTGAAGAGCCTATACAAGATGAACAATCTTTCGGCGGATTACGTCATACGCACAGGTGATAAACTTAAAATTAGATAAAAAACTAATATAACAACCAAAGCTCTATAAAAAACACAAGAAACATGGATAAAAGATTATTGACCATTCAGGATATTTCATGCGTAGGCCAGTGCTCGCTGACCGTAGCGCTTCCTGTCATCTCAGCATGTGGCATTGAAACTGCAATACTGCCAAGTTCGGTTTTGTCAAACCACACCGCAAAAGGCTTTACTACTTGGACTTTCTGCGACCTCACAGAAGAGATGCCAAAGATACTAAACCAATGGAAAAAGGACAACATCACTTTCGATGCTTTCTACACCGGTTACGTGTCGAAGACGCAGATACCTTATATATTAGACATCATGAAGACGACTGCACGCGAGGGAGCTCTGCGCATTGTTGACCCTGTCATGGCAGACAACGGCGTGCTCTACAAAGGTTTCGATGACGATTTCCCACAGGAGATGCTGAAACTTTGTCGCGAAGCCGACGTCGTGCTACCAAATATCACAGAAGCATCGCTGATGCTCGGTATGCCTTATAAAGCATCTGGCTACGATGAAGCCTATGTAAAGGACATACTTAACGGACTCTATGCTGCAGGGGCAAAGAACGTAGTGCTTACTGGGGTCAGCTTTGAAGAAGGCAAACTCGGCGTGGCATGCTTCGACGGTAAGAACATTGAATATTACTTCACAGAGCACCTCAACGCATCCAAACACGGCACTGGCGACTGCTATGCATCGGCTTTTGCAGGTGCTTTGATGCGAGGTAAATCACTCATCGAAGCTGCATCGATAGCAGCCGACTTTGTTGTCGAAGCCATTCGTCTTACACTCGACGACGAAGACCACTGGTACGGCGTGAAGTTCGAGAAAGCATTGCCTTATCTCATCAGTCGTCTGTAGTCTCCATCTATAGCCTCGACAACCACAGTAGTCTTCCAACCCAAGCCTCTCAACCCAAAACCTAAAGATATGAAACTATTTGACGACATTCAGCGCCTCGACATCATACCTGAAACAGCTAAGGGGTGCACAATCAGCGACATTGACGGCAAGTCCTACCTCGACCTTTGCGCAGGAAACGGCGTGGTGTCGGTTGGGCATTCACATCCACACTATGTGAGCACCCTTGCCGAACAACTACAAAGAATCGTGTACTGCGCTGACGAGATGGCAAACCCACTAAAACAAGAACTTGCACGTAAACTCGGAAGACTCTGCGGATACGAAGATTACTCCCTATTGCTCTGTAATTCTGCTTCAGAAGCCAACGACTATGCGCTGCGTCTGTCATCATTCATCACAGGAAAAGACCGCATCATTGCCTTCAAAGGAAGCTCACACGGCTCAACATTAGCCACTGCAGCAGCTTCAGGCAACACGAAATCGCACTCCACTTTAGAGTCAAACATCAAGGTTACATTCGCAGAAATAAACGACGCAGAAGCCGTAAAAGATGAATTTTCTAAAGGCGACGTGGCTGCAGTCATCGTTGAAGGTATGCAGACGAGCAACGGAATCGTCATGCCGCAGACCTATTTCATGCAGGAACTCCAACGTCTTTGCAACGACAATAATGCCGTGCTGATAATCGACGAAGTGCAAAGTGGATACGGACGCACGGGAAAGTTCTTCGCACATCAGTGGCACAACGTGCAGGCAGACATCATAACCGTAGCTGGAGCTATGGGTAATGGACTCCCTATCGGAGGCGTAATCACACATCCGAAGTTTGAGAAATATAGCGGTGGAATCGGCAATAATAAAGAAATATCTCACATCTCAGCAGCTGCTGCAATCGCTGTTGCCGACATCATCGGTGAAGCAAATCTCATAGGCAACGCACAAAAAGTGGGACAGTATATCATAGACAATATGCCAAAGTCGTCACTAATCAAGGCTATCAAAGGCAAAGGGCTCCTCATTGGCATAGAACTCGAACGGCACGCAACCGACGTGAGAAAGAAACTTCTCGCTAATGAACAGATATTCACTGGCATATCAGGGCAGTCAACAATAAAACTCACGCCTCCACTCACCCTGACTCTCGACGAGGCAGACATCTTCCTCACGGCTTTCGCAAGAACACTCGCCGATGTAGAAGAAAATGAAAAGAAGGAGCAGCCTGCACTCTTTTAATCCCCTAAGAATCAAACACAAAGAACATTCATCTATAGTAACGGCTTGATACAAATGTTATCAAGCCGTTATTTATT
>JAUNQM010000138.1 GCA_030536165.1 Prevotellaceae bacterium
ACGATATCAAGGCGTGAGCCTTTCAAGTTGCACTCTGCGTGAAATCACACATACGAGACTTGTATATACTATTCAAAAAATATATCCTATATCCTCTATTGTCTCTATAGAGTCTATAAATTTTCTGCAAATTTACGAAAATAAATAGTTTTATTTGCTATTTTATGAGAAAATCATTATTTTTGCATAATAAATAATGTATATGAACTATATCAAGACAGAATTAGATGGTGTTTTCATCATCGAGCCGCGCGTATTCGGCGATGAACGCGGATATTTCTTCGAGGCTTTCAAGAAAGATGAGTTCGAGGAGAATGTAGGTAAGGTTGACTTCGTACAGGACAATGAGTCGAAATCTTCTTACGGCGTGCTCCGTGGACTTCATTATCAGCGTGGCGAGTATTCTCAGGCAAAGTTGGTACGAGTGATAAAAGGCACTGTGCTCGATGTTGCTATCGACCTGCGCAGGCAAAGCCCTACCTACGGCAAGCATATAATGGTGGAACTTAGCGAGGAGAATAAGCGCCAGCTGTTTATTCCGCGAGGTTTTGCCCACGGTTTCATGGTGTTGAGTCAAGAAGCTGTGTTTACATATAAGGTGGATAATGTCTATGCACCTCAGGCTGAGGCTTGCATAAGATGGAACGACGAGACACTGGCTATCCCATGGCCGAAGGTCGAGGGACTGCTTACGTCGGAAAAAGATTCGAATGGTAAAAACTTTGAAGATGCTGAGAAATTTTAGTGCGTTGCTGCTTCTGACACTTATGCTTTCTGCATGTCAGGGTGGCGTGGAAAACAAGGAAGCAAAGGGTATGTTGCAGGGAGTGTGGTACAATGCCGACACTAATGAGCGCTCGCTCTATGTGAAAGGCGACACCATCTTCTATGCCGACCCAGAGAATGTGCCGAGCTATTTCCGTATAGTCGATGACAGTCTGGAAATATATGGTGCAAACATCGATCACTATGCCATTTATCGTCAGGCGCCGCACATCTTTTATTTCTACAACCTCAACGGGGAACTCGTGAAACTCCGCAAGGGAGAACGCGCTGCCGATACGCTTCGCTTTGTGTATAAAGGTCGTAAACCGACAATCCGCAAGACTGTGCAGAGGGATTCGACCGTTGTGTGCCGTGGCAAGAAGTATAAATATTCCATCGCTGTTGCACCTGGCAGCGATGAAGTGCTAAAGCAGACTTACACCAACGATGGCATACAGGTGGATAACGTCTATTTCGACAACACAGTATCGCTGACTGTGAAAGATGAAGACAAGGAAATCTACAGCAGCCAGATAAATAAACTCGAATATGCCAAGATAGTGCCGTCGTCCTTCCTCTCGCAGGCGGTGTTTGCTGATATGGACTACAAAAAAGCAGATGCCGACGGACTACACTTCACAGCCGTCTTTGCTATACCAAACGAAAAGTTGTCGTACAACGTGGAAACCATCATCTCGCCCGATGGCAAACTGTCGGTGAAGAATGATGAGTAGGTTTCTAGATTCTTTAGTTATGCTAGTTATTCTAGATGTACTAAATGGTACATTGTAAATTGTAAATGGTAAATGTCTTGATATGTCGATTATAATCATAGCAATCATGGTGCTGGGCTATCTGTTGATAGCTACCGCCAATTATACCAACGTGAACAAAGCCGCAGTGGCTATGTTTATGGCAGTCGTAGGTTGGATTGTCTATATCTGTTATGGCTACGACTTCGTCCTTGACAACCATCCGCGCGACTTCCTCATCTATCTCATGGGCGATGCGCCGACGTCGGAGGGCGTGAAGATGTTTGTTGCGCAGAACATATTCATTAAATATGTGGGCAAGGCAGCAGAGGTCATCTTATTCCTCATTGCCACGATGACCATCGTGGAAATACTTTCTGACAACGGCTGCTTTGATTTTCTTCAGGAAATACTGCGCACCAGAAACGCACGAAAGATGCTGTGGATGGTGGTGGGCATCACGCTTATTCTTTCAGCAAACATCGACAACGTCACCGTGACCACGATGATGCTCGTCATGATACACAAACTCTTGGCAAGCCGCCGCGACAGATTGACTTTCGGCTGTGCGATAGTCCTTGCGTCTAACTGCGGAGGCTGTCTGACGGTTATCGGCGACCCATTTGGGCTTGCTCTTTGGAACGAAGGTGCGGTGACGGCCTCAAACTATACCGTGTCTATGCTTGTTCCTGTGCTGTTGGCTTGTGCCATACCGACTTATCTGCTCAGCCGCAAACTCCCTGACAGGCTCGACCTTCAATGGGTACTTCCACCATATCGTGGCGACGACACCAACCTCGGACGACGCCAACGCGAGATTATGGGCGTGGTAGCCTTGCTTGGTCTTTGGCTCATACCTACGTTCCACAACATTACAAAACTCAGCCCATTCCTCGGTGCTTTGTGTGTGCTCGCGCTGCTGTGGGTGGTAAATGAGATATACAATCGCAAGCTCAACAACTCGGACCAGATGATTCGTCAGTCGCGCCCTCGCGCTATCCAGTATAGCAGTCTGCAGACTATACTATATATAATAGGTATAATGCTTGCCCTCGGAGCAGTCGAAGAAACAGGTTTCCTGAAGCAGATAGGTGCATGGTGCTGGACTAATGTCCACAATGTGTTTATCCTCGGAACGGTCGCAGGCATCATAAGCACCGTGCTCGACACATTCACTACAGCCATGACCTGTATGACTATGTTTGACATTGCACCGCAAGGAGCGTTGGGCGATGCGACATGCTTCGTACAGAATGGACCATACTGGAAGATAATCGCATTCTGCACAGCAATCGGTGGCAGCATGATTTCCGTAGGCTCGCTTAGCGGAATCGTACTGATGAAGATGGAGCAGATAAACATTCGTTGGTTCCTTCATCATTTCAGTTTCAAGGTGTTCATAGGCTGGCTCTGCGGCATGGGATTCCTCTTTGCAGAGGTCTATGTGTTTAATTTCTTCTAAAAAAAATATATAGAATAGACGAATGAGCATAGTGCGACCCCGCTGGGGTCGATTATGAGATAGAGGCTATTGGCCGCAGGTCTGCGACCTACGGTTAACAAAGTTCAACCTCTCTGAGGTCGCCTTGAAACTCTGATTTATAGGACTTGCAAAGATATAATATCCAGACCCCAAAGGGGGCTCACATTAGTAACCGCAGGTCGCAGACCTGCGGACAGCAAGGCTCCTTCCGCCTATCGACCCCAGAGGGGGCGTACTAAAAAGACTTACATCGTAAATATGAGAATAGATATAATCACGGTCGTGCCTGAGATGCTCGAAGGTTTCATGAAGGAGTCGATACTCGGCAGGGCACAGGACAAAGGCATTGTGGAGATACATATCCACAATCTGCGCGACTATACAAACGACAAATGGAAACGCGTTGACGACTATCCTTTCGGTGGTTTTGCCGGCATGGTTCTGCAATGCGAGCCTATCGACAATGCTATTTCGGCATTGAAGGCTGAGCGCAACTACGACGAGGTCATCTACGTCACGCCCGACGGTGAGACCTTCGACCAGCCGATGGCTAACACTCTGTCAATGTACGAGAACATCATCATCCTTTGCGGGCACTACAAAGGCATCGACCAGCGAGTGCGCGACCACCTCATCACGAAGGAGATAACCATCGGCGACTACGTGCTTACCGGAGGCGAACTTGCCGCAGCTGTAATCACCGACGCTGTTGTCCGACTGCTTCCAGGGAGCATTGGCGACGATGAAAGTGCGCTTTCCGACTGCTTCCAGGACAACCTCCTTGCCGCACCTATCTATACCCGTCCGGCCGACTATAAAGGATGGAAGGTGCCCGACATTCTCCTCTCTGGTCACGAGGCCAAAATCAAGGAGTGGGAGATGGACGAAAGCCTCCGTCGCACGAAAGAACTCCGCCCCGACCTTTTAGACAAATAAACGCCTCTCGCGATACACATCAAAAAACGCCTTCACGGTAGTGTGAGGGCTACATGTTCGGTCTCGACACTCGATTCGTCGTTATGCCGCGCCTCACACGTCGTTAATAGTCGAAAAAAGTTTTGAAAAACTTTGTCGGAAGTTTTGCAAAACTTTGCCCGACGTTTTGGAATACTGTTTCCGAGTAGATGCGACGTGTCAAGTGATGATAAACGACGTGCTCAGTAACGATAACTTTTGTGTCCACCGAAGACTAACCACACAACTACATTCCGACCCTATGAACGAAATCGAAAGAATACATGCCCTACGTGCCGAACTGCATGCGCACAACCATCGCTATTACGTTGAGAACAACCCTGTTATCAGCGATCAAGACTTTGATATGCTCATGCATGAACTGCAAGATTTGGAGGAGAAACACCCCGAACTCTACGATGCAAACTCGCCGACGCAGCGCGTTGGCTCCGACATCACGCAGGAGTTTCAGCAGGTTGCGCATAAATATCCGATGCTTTCACTCGCAAACACCTATAATCGACAGGATGTCGCCGACTTCTATACTCGCGTGAAAAACGGACTAAACGGCGAGGATTTCGACATTTGCTGCGAGATGAAATACGATGGATTGTCCATCTCGCTTACCTACGAAGACGGTAAACTCGTGCGTGCGGTGACGCGTGGCGATGGTGTCAAAGGCGATGACGTGACTACAAACGTGAAGACAATTCGCTGCATCCCACTTGTGCTGCAACACGACGCATATGGCAACGCACCTTATCCGAATGAGTTTGAGATACGTGGAGAAGTGCTTCTGCCTTTCGATTCTTTCAATCGACTCAACGCCGAACGTGAAGAAAACGGCGAGGCTCTTTTTGCCAATCCGCGCAATGCTGCGTCGGGAACATTGAAGTTGCAGAACTCAGCCGAGGTGGCACGTCGCGGTCTCGATGCATACCTATATTATATACCGACCGACGACAACGAGCAGAAAGCCCCCGTGCAACTCGACCTTTTCTCGCAGGCAGACCCTGTGACGACGTTGCCATCTACCCACTTCGGACGTCTCGAAAAGGCAAAAGAATGGGGCTTTAAGATTTCAAATGGTATGCGACTCTGCAAGACTTTGCAGGAGATTTACGACTTCATAGACTATTGGGACACAGAGCGTAAGAATCTTCCAGTGGCAACTGATGGCATTGTGCTGAAAGTAAATTCCATCCGCCAGCAGAAGTCGCTTGGCTTCACAGCCAAGAGCCCACGATGGGCTATCGCATATAAATTCAAGGCGGAGCGTGCATGCACTCGCTTGGATGAGATTACGTATCAGGTTGGACGCACAGGGGCCATCACGCCAGTGGCTAACATGCAACCTGTTTTGCTGGCTGGAACAGTCGTGAAACGTGCTTCGCTCTACAATGCTGACGCGATAAAGCAACTCGATTTGCACATCGGCGACTACGTTTATGTGGAAAAGGGAGGTGAAATCATACCGAAGGTTGTGGGTGTGGATATGGACAAACGACCTGCAGGAAGTGCTCCGGTAGAGTTCATCACGCATTGCCCTGAATGTGGCACTCCGCTTGTGCGCTTTGAGGGAGAGGCTGTCCACTATTGTCCGAACGACACAGGCTGCCCTCCGCAGATAAAAGGGCGCATCGAACATTTCATTTCGCGCAAGGCGATGAACATAGATTCTCTTGGCCCTGAGACGGTTGAGGAATACTACCGACACAATCTGATAAAGAATATTGCCGACCTCTATCGCATTCAAGTGCAGGATATCAACGGTGATGGAAGCCGTGAGAAATCAGCGCAGAAGATTGTGAAGAGCATCGAAGAAAGCAAGAAAGTGCCATTCGAGCGCGTGGTCTTTGCCATAGGCATACGCTTTGTGGGCGAGACATCTGCCAAACTCCTTGCACGGCATTTCAAGTCGATGGAAGCACTCGAAAGTGCCACGATGGAGCAACTGCTCGAAGTGGGCGGCATAGGTGAGGTAATGGCGCAGAGCATTCTCAACTATTTCCGCAATCCTGCTAACATTGAGATAGTCAGCCGACTGAAGGAATATGGCTTGCAGATGCAACTCTCCGAAGAAGCGATGGCAGCACATACCGACAAACTCGCAGGTAAGACGATAGTTATCAGTGGAGTCTTTGCGAAACATTCGCGCGATGAATACAAGCAAATCATCGAGACCAACGGCGGAAAGAATTCAAGCAGCATAAGCAAGAACACTGCCTTCATCCTCGCTGGCGATAACATGGGACCAGCAAAACTTGAGAAAGCCGAGAAACTTGGCGTGCCTATCATCAACGAAGACGAGTTCCTGAAAATGATAGAGTGAACTGGCTCCTATAAATCCGAATAAACTATTCACGCAATATGAAAAAACTATTGTCCGTCTTGTTTCTGATGGTATCTGTAAGCCTATTTGCGCAGACTTACACCAAAGAATACACCGCAAAAGAGTGGCGAAAAGCGCAGAAGTGGACCAAGAAAGGCAAGTGGCGCAAAGGCTTTGACAAGGCTGAACCAGCCGAAGGCGTAAACTTGGTGGACTTTATGTATCAGTACAAGAAGAACACTGCTGAGTGGGATGCTGTATTCTCATGGCTGCAAATCACCGACCTCGATGCAATACCTAATGGCAACTATCCAATTCCTGGCACACAACTCGAAGCTAAAGTACAGGTCGATACCAACCATTTCACGTTAGCAGACTTGCAGGCAGGCAAGGGCTCGGAGTCGCATAGGAAGAAGATTGATTTTATGTTTTGTGTCGGTGGAATCGAAGGTTTTGCGGCAATCGACCACGAGAGCAGCGAGGTCAAGACTCCATACAATGACAAGAAAGACCGCATCGACTACAGGTTTGCTGCCGATAAGTTGAAACTCTACGAGTCAGTCCCAGGCAAGTTCAATATTATGTTTCCCGATGATTGGCACATAGCAAAAGTCGTCACTTCCCGCCCAGACCAA
>JAUNQM010000139.1 GCA_030536165.1 Prevotellaceae bacterium
GCGAATAGCCTCATACCATACGCCCCAAGTCATATCGTCGGCAACGAGGTTGCTTGGAGTGTAGCGTCCTGTCTGAAGACGTGCAACACCTGGGTCGGTATCAAAATACAACGATATTGCATCGTCAGATGCAGCATCAAGGAAATCACTGTTGACGCGGTTATATCCATTAGGCAATGCCGAATAGATAGTATGCAAGAAGTTTTCAGCCTGCACTCCGAGAGAGTCGGTCGTAGAGAACACATACTCTATCGTAAACTGGTCAACAGGTAATTCCTCATAGTTGTCGGTACAAGATGTCAAGCCAAACGCCGCCATCAGACCAACAAAAGCGAAATTCTTTATATTCAAATTCATATTTATCTAATTGTTTAATGGTGAATTTAGAATTTAAGATTAATACCGAAGGCAATCGTACGCTGCAGAGGTGAAGAAGTAAACGTCACTTCTGGATCCACAAGATTCGTCTTAGCGAAGGTAAGAAGGTTCTGACCTTCGATAAAGAACTTAGGACGTACACCGCCAAGTGTATTAGCACAGAAATGTTCAGGAAGAGAGTATGCAATATACATATTCTTCAAACGCATGAAAGAACCGTCTTGAACCCAGAGTGAAGAACCATACATGCCACCATAGTTGTATGTATTGCCACCTGCAGTAAGACGTGGATAAGTAGCCGTCTCAGCCGTCTCAGGCGTCCAACGACCCAACAAGTTTTTATAAGCCTGACCATAGGCATTGCCTATAGACTGGAAACCTTCAACAAGAGTGCGGTTGTCAACATAAATGTCGCGTCCGGCAACACCTTGCCAGAGCATACTGAACTCAAAGCCCTTATATTCGATGCCATATTCAAAACCAAAGATATGCTGTGGTTTGTCGCCACCAATCACAGTGCGGTCCCATTCGTTGATTACGCCATCACCATTCATGTCGGCATACTTCACATCACCTGGCTGAACACTGTAACCGTCCATCTTCGGATAGTTGGCAGCAATATCTTCTGCCGAAAGGAATCCAATAGCCTTCAGTCCAAAGATAGAACCTTCAGGACGACCCGTCTGACGAAGATAATTATAAGGAGTCTCCTGTTCGTCCATGAAGAGAAGCTTTGTCTTAGCGATGCTCCAGTTGCCAGTCACAAAGTAACCCACGTTGCCAATTTTGTCTTGCCAAGTAATCTCCATGTCGAAACCATAGCGGCGCGACTTGCCTATGTTTTCAGTCGGGTATTGCGTACCGAGAATCTCGATGCTCTTACCACGTTGCTGAAGCAGGTCGAAGTATTTGTCGTTATAGTAGTTTGCCGTGAGTTGGAGGCGATGGTCGAATGCCTCCATGTCGATACCAACGTTAAGCTTGTGAGCCTTTTCGTAAGTAATATACGGATTAGCCAGCGGAGTCAACTCGTAAGTCCAAAGACCGTTAGTAAAGTCCGTACCGACAGGATAGAGTGAAACGCCACTATTCTCGAAAGCCTGACGATAGATATAATAGCCTGCATTCGAGATGCCATTACCAGTAAGACCATACACTGCACGCAGCTTCAAGCGGTTAAGCCAGTCAGCACCTTCCATAAACTTCTCGCGACTCATATCCCATCCTGCACCGAGAGCAAAGAAGTTTCCCCAGCGGTTACCAGGAGCATAGCGGTTATAATAGCTCTGGGTAAGAGTGCCCTCGAAGAAATATTTATGGTCATAGTTATAAGTCACGTTCTCCTTTATGTTCGACGGTATCATCGGCAGGTCATAGTCGTCCAGCTCCTCGCGAGTATCACCCATCACATTCACCTTGAACGTATGCAAACCTATCGTACGCCCATACTCAACCAGCAGCTGACCATAGAGGTTCTGATAGTTTGAAACCGACGTAAAGTCATTAGTCTGAGCCGAAGGTGAACCATACTGATTATAGAAAGGCTTGCCATTGTCGTCGAAGTTCAACTCATATACAGGGTTGCGCTTCGTACGAGTGATAAGCGTGCGACTCTGATTTGCCACGCTACCTGTGAACTGAATAGCCAATCCCTTGACAAGGTTTCCAAACTCATAGCGCAGCTTTGCTGATGCCATAATGTCGCGTGCATTATCTGAGATGTAACCGCTTTCCATAGCCTGAGAATAGAGGTTGTTCTGGAAAGCATAGTTACCGCCAAACGAACCATTCTCGTTACGGATAGGATAAGCATTGTTCGGAGTCTCAAAGATATTCTTCAGCAAGTCGCTGTAGCCCGAACCCGTACCGCCAGGCTGATTGCCCTCAATCACTCGACCCAACGCCGTCACCGATGCCGTCAGACCTTCAAGGATGTTGATATTTACCTTCGAAGAAATGCTGTAGCGGTTGTATGAAAGGTTCGTATTATAGTCGTTTGCAGAATTATGCTTGAACAGACCTTCTTCATTCATATAACCCAACGAAACAAAGTACTGAGCCACCTGGCTACCACCTGAGACATTAAGGTTATACGACTGGCTGATAGCATTGTCGTTCATAATAGCATCCTCCCAATTTACATCGGGATGAGTGTATGGACTTGTACCATTCAAATACATCTGGTAATCATTAGCCGAATAGATACCCGACTTACCATCGTTCTGAAGAGCCTCGTTAAGCAAATAGGCATACTCGGCTGATGAAAGAGGTTTCAGTTTGTTCACGCTTCCATGAAAACCAATCTTTCCTGTAAGCGAAAGTTTCAGCTTGCCTGCCTGTGGGTTCTTTGTAGTGATAATCAAAGCACCACGTGAACTCTTCATACCGAGGAACTGAGAAGAAAGGGCATCTTGCTGTAATGATACAGACTCTATTGCCTCTGGGTCAATATCAACGAAATCACGTTCAATACCATCCACAATAATAACAGGAGCATTTCCACGTGAAAGCAGATTAAATCTCGTATTGTCGCCATACACACCCTGACCGAACCCAGTTGGTATAGAACCTATGAGAGCGCCTTGTGAACTACCTGACGTACGTGGCAACTTGAAGCCACGATATTGTGACAGATTGAATCCAGGCATACGTCCCTGCAAACCAGTAAGGATATCGGTAGAGAGGTATTTCTCCAACGCCTCACCCTTTACCGTGCTGACAGAGCCTAAATTCTCGCTTGCAGCTTTCTTCTCTCCGTATGGGCCTACGATTGTATCGTTCTGCGCCATAATCTGAGTGCTGGTTGCAATCAAGAGAAGAAGCATTGAGCTGCGGAGTTTTTGCAATTTTATCTTCATATATTTAATTGTTTAGTAGTTTAGCCGTTAACATGCCTAGAACATCTAGGACACATTAACCTGAAACGTTTTTTACTCACACTCAAATTTGAAAGAGAATGGGTTCTTATCAGCAGGTATTGGTGTGCCATCATTTACAAAGTCATCGTCTGACTGAGTAATTGTGACTGTACCATCTGCATTTGCAAAATAATACTCTATTCGCTCTATCTGTTCTGTCGTTGGAACATTAAAGAGCTGAACAGGCCATGCAGTGATAGAATATGTAGCATCGTAAGCATTTGCACGCTTCATCAAAGTCTTTGCGCTCTTTTCTGTGAGCTCATACTTATGACCTTCTTCCGTGTAAGCCGTTCCCTGAATATAGATATTGCCCGCTGTCTTCAGTGCATTGTCGGCAACCTCACCATTAAAATAGAAGGTGATGTAATCGTCCTGCAATGCTGACATTGGGGAAATCTTATTGTAGTGGTTAGCACAGAAGTCGAGTGTCATACCTATTCCACCAACAACTTCGAAGCAGTCTGTTGAGAATACGCACTTCTTGTGGTCAGCACTAGAGCTGAAGCCATCGTCTGTGTGATTGACAAATGCACCAAGATGACACTTCAAATTCTTTTCGCCTACATTTGTTGTCAGATAGACTGTATAAGTAGGAGCCTGGTTATTGATGATGCTGTACTTGTCATCAGTCTGATAAACCACCCATTCCATATCGTCGAGTACGTTAGTACCGACTCCATATTCCTGAGTAAGACATTCAACCCATGTTCTACCACTACCATTCTTTGGAAGCGATGATGTTGGTATAAGCGACATATTATAAAGTTTGTCATGGTCTTCAGCCAAGTCACACTTGTAAGTAACCTTACCATTCTCTGCAACCTTCCAACTCTTTGGAACAAGGAATGCTGCAACGAACTGAACACCGCTATGATCTTCATGGCTCTCAATATAGCCATTGATTACAAATGTTGCCTCTGTGTTAGCCTTTGCATATAATACGCCCTCTGGATGCTCAGCAGAATACTGACGCACATCGAAAGTGTTTATATACACACAGCTTGCAACTATTGCAGACACAAACACTGCAACAATAAGGAAGTATATCTTCTTTATATTCTTCAGTTTTCTCATAGTTTATACCTCCTATTGATTATTGTTTTTTACGCGTTGCAACTGGTAAGTATAGGTGTTACTATAGCATCCAGGAGAAAGTTTAATAGTCAGAGAACGCTCACCATTGACAATCGGGTAATTCAATTCCACATTGACTAGGTCCTTAGTGTTTTCCTCCTTAAACGAAAGTTGGAAAGGCATCTTTGGGTCATCAGTTCCCCATGTGCCATTTTCTTTTACCACAAACGGAAGATAATTATCGATGGTATATGAGCCATCGGCATTGAGGTTCAGTGCGAACTGACTAAAATCCATATCGTTTGTAATATCAATACCATTACGCGATACGGACTTCAGTTTCCAAACGCCACTGATGTCCTTAGTTGCTTCTTCAACATCAAATGCATCAGTCGTACTGCACGACGTCATGCCCAGAAGCAACATCAGTAATGTACCTATAATTATATGTATATTCTTCATAATTCTTTAATAGTTTATAGTTCCCCTACTACGGGGAGCCTGTAACTTTACCATTTATTCGTAATATGGATTCTGCTTAAGTTCTGGCAGACGCACTGTCTCATCGTAAGGAAGAGGCCAGAAATACATTGCCTTGCGGAAGACATGCTTACGCACAGTAACCACGCGAGCTGTATAACCCGAAGTCATATTCGTACCGCTATGGGTAAGTTCGATACCATGCATCTCCTTGTTTTCAGTCTGTTCTGCTATCATCCAACGACGTACATCGAAGAAGCGGAAACCTTCCAGACAGAGTTCAAGCCTACGTTCAAGGCGTATTGCCTCACGCATCTCATCCTGAGTCATACCAGCCTTGAGTCCGTACATACCATCGTCACCAGCTTCAATACCTGCACGACGACGTATCTGCTTCAGAGCCTCGTATGGGCTTATTGTCTCTGATGCTGAGATATAGTCTGTATGGTCTGGGCCATAGTATTCATTCACTGCCTCTGCATAGTTGAGGAGAGTCTCAGCATAGCGAAGAAGTGGACGCGACATAGGTGGTGCTACGAAGTAGTTACCTGCACAGTTACGATTGACCATCTTCTTGATAAAAACGCCTGTAGGTGTTCCATCATAGATAGCATCTTCTGTTGCGCCATCGCCGATACATGTATATACCCAGTGGGTCTTATCGCCTGCCGACATCTGCTGCATGCCATTCACTGTGACAATATTACCGAAACGTGGGTCACGGTATTGCTTAGGAGTAATAGGACTGTAAGCGGCTATATACTTACCTGTTGCATCGTTGATTGCCTTACCGTCAATCATAGGGAATGCCTCGCAAAGGTCCCAATAGAGATAACCACCTGAACCTCCACCGCCACAAGACTTCGGACAATACATCTGACAAAGACCTACGCCCTCTGGTGCTTTCTTGTGGAGAATAATCTCTTGGTATGCACCATAAGGATACTTGAAGTCTTCATACTCTGTGATGTTAAGGAAGTCGGCAGCAATCTGAACTGCGTAATATCCGAAACCTGGCTCTGGCGAGTTGCTATCTTCTGTATTGACGTGTACCTCAAACAGACGATAATTACCCAGCGACCTCATCACGAGCAGTGAATTGTCGATAGACTTCTTCCAGCGTTCCTTGTTGTAGGTAGGATAGCCAAGCAGGAGTTTCATACTGTCGCTCGCAATGCCTGTATAATAGTCCTTGCCTTCAAAGCCATTGTGCAGAGGTGAAGCTGCTTCGAGATAAACTCGCGACAGGAATGCCTGACAAACACCTTCACTGATACGTCCGTTAGCACTACCTGATGTTCTCGGACGAAGGATATTCTGGCTCAACACATCTTCCACTTCGCCTGTGATGTAGTTGATGCAATACTCGTATGTGTCACGTGTTGCCTTTATTGCATCGTCAGCACCATAGATAGTGTCGCCTATTACTGGCACGCCTCCATAGTGGCGAACCAATGTGTAATAGTACCATGCACGGAGGAAACGACATTCTGCAATGTACTGCTTACGTGTCGATTCAATCATAGGAGTACGTCCGATGCAAGAAAGGAACTTGTTGCATCGGCGAATGTTAGTGTAGCATTTGCTCCACACATCGTTGGTTACAATCATCGGATTGATTGTACCTGTGGCAAATGCCATACCTGTTGTGATGTCTGAGGCCTGACGGAACTCAGCCTCGTCACACGCGACTTGCAAGCCACCGTTGCCAAAACGGTCACCGTCTGAGTCAAAGCCGATGTCTGCGTATATCTGGGTCAGGAACCCAGTAGCATACGTACTATCGCCAAAGACCACATCCTCGTTCAAATCGGTCGTTGCCGTCTGATCGAGGTAACTGCTGTCGCACGATGCTAATCCCAACATACTTGGAATTAGCCAAATTAACGATCTTTTCAGTTTCATAGATAGTGTTTTTAATTAATAAAATATAGTGTTTTACTCTCAATAATCATTTGGATGGTTTTAGGTCTTTGG
>JAUNQM010000140.1 GCA_030536165.1 Prevotellaceae bacterium
AAGGAGATGCCGAGCAAGCGAAGCGCAGTTCTCGGCAAACTTGAAACCTGAAACCTTATATAATAATGTATAGAATGTGCGATAAAATGAGAACTGCTGAAAGAATATGTGCTTACTGTATGACGTTAGCGACTATGATGTGTTTCATGTCGTGTCAGGAGTCGCTACCTCAACGTTGTGCACGCGAAGCGAAGACCTATACCGAGAAGAACTGTCCGGCAAAGATTGCCGAATGCATTACACTCGACAGCATAGTCTTTGCTGAAGTAGATAGCACAATGCAGTACTTCTACAGCGTGACCGACCTGCTCGACAGCGCAGAACTCATGGCAGCACATTATGAGGTATATCGCACAGCATTGAGGAAGGACATACGCAACTCCACGAACCTCAAGCCTTACAAGGACGAGAAATTCAAGTTTCAATACGTTTATTTAAGCAAAAAAAAACCTGGCAAAGCACTCCTTTCACTTAAGTACAACTACGACGACTACAAATAAATGAACAATATACGCAACTTCTGCATAATAGCTCACATTGACCACGGCAAATCGACTCTTGCCGACCGTCTGCTTGAATTCACCCATACCATCGAGATTACTGAAGGTCAGATGCTCGACGATATGGATTTGGAAAAAGAGCGCGGCATCACTATCAAGAGCCATGCTATACAGATGGAGTATCAATACAAAGGCGAGAAATACATCCTCAACCTCATTGACACTCCGGGACACGTCGATTTCTCATACGAGGTGAGCCGAAGCATTGCATCATGCGAAGGTGCGCTTCTTGTGGTCGATGCAACTCAGGGAGTGCAGGCGCAGACTATTTCCAACCTCTACATGGCAATCGAGCATGACCTGGAAATAATACCAGTCATCAATAAGATTGACATGCCGAGTGCTATGCCTGACGAGGTGGAAGATGAAATCGTGGAACTGCTTGGCTGCAAGCACGAGGATGTGTTGCGTGCAAGCGGCAAGACAGGTGAAGGTGTCGAGGAGGTGCTAAATGCTGTAGTTGAGCGAATCCCCCACCCTGTCGGCGACCCAAATGCTCCATTACAGGCGCTCATCTTCGACTCTGTGTTTAATTCATTCCGTGGCATCATCGGCTACTTCAAAGTCATCAACGGCACTATCCGACAAGGCGAGAAAGTGAAGTTCTTCAACACGGGAATGGAATACGACGCCGACGAGATTGGCGTGCTGAAGATGGACATGATTCCTCAGAAAGAACTGCGCACAGGCGATGTTGGTTACATCATAAGCGGCATCAAGGACAGCACGGAAGTAAAGGTGGGCGACACCATAACAACGGTTAAGAACCCTTGTGCTGAAGCTATCGAAGGCTTTGAGGAAGTGAAGCCTATGGTCTTCGCAGGTGTTTACCCTATAGACCCTACAGACTATGAAAATCTTCGTGCTTCGCTTGAAAAGCTCAAGCTGAACGATGCATCACTGACGTTCATGCCAGAGTCGTCGGTGGCATTAGGCTTTGGATTCCGCTGCGGATTCCTCGGTCTGCTCCATATGGAGATTGTGCAGGAGCGACTCGACCGCGAATATGACATGGACGTGATAACCACGGTGCCAAATGTGTCCTACATGGTCTATACAAAACAAGGCGAATCATTTGAAGTCCACAACCCTTCAGGTCTGCCTGACCTCACCATGATTGACCACATCGAAGAGCCGTACATCCGTGCCACGATAATAACCGACACAAGATTCATCGGCCCGATAATGACACTCTGTCTCGGCAAGCGAGGCGAACTGATAAACCAGGAATACATATCGGGAAACAGAGTGGAGATTCACTACCTCCTACCTCTTGGCGAAATAGTTATCGACTTCTATGACAAGTTGAAGAGCATCTCAAAGGGCTATGCATCTTTCGACTACCATTTCGATAGTTTCCGACCTTCGAAGTTAGCAAAACTTGACATACTGCTCAACGGAGAACCTGTTGACGCCCTGTCAACACTAACCCACAACGACAATGCCGTTACGCTCGGTCGTCGCATGTGTGAGAAGCTGAAGGAGCTGATACCAAGACAGCAATTCGACATTGCTATTCAGGCTGCAGTTGGTGCGAAGATCATAGCACGCGAGACTATTAAATGCGTCAGGAAGGATGTAACCGCAAAGTGCTACGGAGGCGACATCACTCGTAAGCGCAAGCTCCTTGAAAAGCAAAAGCGAGGCAAGAAGCGTATGAAGCAGATAGGCAACGTGGAAGTACCGCAAAAAGCATTCCTTGCTGTACTTAAATTAGATTAAACCTACGCCACACGACCAACAACCATCAACCGATAACCCAATAACCATAAAACGACTAATATTATGCTGACAAGTAAAAGAGACGTGGCTCGCGAATTAGCTCGCCGCTACAGCACAATGACACATGAAGAACTCGACATGCTTGAAGAGCTTCTTGTTCCATACAAGTATGCCAAAGGGGAAATGATTGTAGCAGAAGGTGAAATATGTACAGGACCTATGTGGATTGACAAGGGAATTATACGTCAGTTCTACCACAAGAACGGGAAGTACGTTACCGAACATCTATCATGCGAACAACGAATGGTGATGTGCATCGAAAGCCTGTTCAAGGAAGAACCATCATACTTGCAGATGGAAGCACTCGAACCTACTGTTATCTTCGAACTGCCTAAGCACCGTCTGGAAGAGGTTGCCATGCACAGCGTAAACATCCAGATTCTCTATCGCAAGATACTGGAAGAGTCGCTCATCACATGCCAGCAACATGCCGACCTTGTGCGTTTCGAGTCAGCAGCCGAGCGTTACCGCCGACTGATGCACATGCATCCTGAGTTATTCCTTCGCGTACCGCTCGTACACATAGCAAGCTATCTACAGATGACACCAGAAACACTTTCACGTGTTCGTTCATCAGTATTGGTATAGGTCATAACAAAAAAGAAGTTCATCGCTTGGTGAACTTCTTTTTTTGCCTTGAGCGGCAAACGGGGGTCGAACCCGCGACCCTCGGCTTGGGAAGCCGATGCTCTACCACTGAGCTACTGCCGCATGCATTAAAGCGACTGCAAAGATAGTATAAGTTAAGCGAAATACAAAATTTTTTTTATGGTTTTTAGGCATCCACCGCAGGTTTTTGCTTGCAAATTGAGAGATTCTCGTTTTTTTTATCTAATTTTGCATGGAATATAAAACGGTTTTTGATTATTGGTTTTAGGTTATAGGTTCCCTCCCTTCGGGGAAGGGCTAGGGAGGGGCCTAACCCACAACCGATAACCCACAACCTAAATTTACAACTTACAAATATATGACACTTTATCCAAACCTTATAAAAGAAGCGCTGCAGAAGGTCACCTACGCAGGGACGAAGAAAAACCTCATTGAAAGCGACATGCTTGCCGACGACATACGCATCGACGGCAACAAGGTCAGCTTTACCCTTGTTTTTGATAAGCCTACAGACCCGTTTATGAAGTCAACCATCAAGGCAACCGAAGCCGCCATTCACTATTATATTGGCGAAGAAGTTGTGGTGGAAATCAAGACTGAAACGCGGCAAAAGGCTCGCCCTGAGGTTGACAAGCTGCTTCCAGAAGTAAAAAACATCATAGCCGTAAGTTCTGGCAAAGGCGGTGTAGGCAAGAGCACCGTTGCATCCAACCTTGCCATTGCGCTGGCACGACTCGGCTATAAGGTCGGACTGCTTGATGCCGACATCTTCGGTCCTTCTGCTCCAAAGATGTTTCAGGTTGAAGGCGCACGCGTCTTCGCTGAGGAGGTTGACGGACGTAATCTCATCGTTCCTGTCGAAAAATATGGAGTTAAGCTGCTCAGTATCGGTTTCTTCGTAAATCCCGAGACAGCAACACTATGGCGTGGAGGAATGGCAAGCAACGCATTGAAGCAGCTCATTGGCGACGCTAAATGGGGCGAACTCGACTACCTCGTGCTCGACACACCTCCAGGCACAAGCGACATACATCTCACACTCCTGCAGACACTTTCAATCACAGGAGCAGTAATCGTCAGCACTCCGCAGCAAGTAGCTCTCGCTGATGCTATCAAGGGCATCGACATGTATCGCAACGACAAGGTCAACGTGCCGATACTTGGTCTCATTGAAAATATGGCATGGTTTACGCCTAAAGAGCTGCCCGACAACCGATATTACATCTTCGGCAAGGAAGGTTGCAAGGCTCTGGCAGAGCAAATGAACGTGCCGCTCCTCGCACAGATTCCATTGGTTCAAGGTATATGCGAAGACGGCGACAACGGAACTCCAGCCGCTCTCGACAACGAGAAATCATCGGGACTTGTGTTCTTATCGCTTGCACAAGCAGTAGTCACGCAGGTAAATAAGCGCAACCGCGAAATGGCACCTACAAAACGAGTGGAGGTAGGGCACAAGTAATAAGACGCCCATCTTGTTATATTCCACAACCAAACAACCAACATAGCACTCTCCCCTACGGGGAGAGTAAAAGGCGTATGAAACAATATCCAGCTTTAGTTGACGCTAAAATCAGGCCTTCACACCTCAGGTGTAAACCCTGTCACACCTAAGGTGTCACCACCCCTCACACCTAAGGTGTTTCGTCATTAACACCTAAGGTGTGAAAGGCTAAAGTAATAGATAATTAGCGATTGAAAAATAAAAATCTATCGACTATAGATTTTTTTCGAAAAAAAACAGGACAAATTTTTCTTTTGTGCTCATATAACGCGCGCAGGCGCGCGCGTTATATAATAAGGTGTCATGGCATGTACAATGTACAATTTAACCCAAATCGGTCATTAGAAATTTTACCTATAAACTATAGATGTATTAGTGCGCCCCCCTTGGGGTCGAAGTAGAGAGTGATGTTCTTGTTCTGCAGGTCTGCGACCCGCAGATACCAATGTATGACCTCTTTGAGGTCACTCAATAATGGTGGTTAGCGACCTCGGAGAGGTCGAACTTTGTTAACCGCAGTGTCGCAGACCTGCGGATGGCAATATCCTCCACCCCTTCGACCCTATCGAGGTCGCACTAAAAAATCTAATGACCGATTCGGGTTTAATCCATTGCTTAACAGGAAGGAGATCCTGAATCAAGTTGCCGAGAACTGCGCTTCGCTTGCTCGGCATCTCCTTGCAGCTCGGGCATATCAAGCAAGCTTGATGCCTCTCGCTGTTGCGTCGATTCAGGATGACGGATGAGAGTGATCTGGAAAACAAGCTGTTTTTCATTTTTTTGCCCACTGGAGGAGCTGATAGATAAGTGCCATACGGATGATTTTGCCGTTGCCTACCTGACGGAAATATGCTGCACGTGGGTCTGCATCGACCTCTGGAAGTATCTCATTGACTCTTGGCAGTGGGTGCAGAATGCGCATTGTCGGCTTCGCTGTTTCGAGTTTCTTGAGGTTGAGCACGAAGCTGTCCTTCACTCTCTCAAACTCATCTTGGTCGAGGAATCGCTCTTGCTGCACGCGCGTCATGTAAAGCACATCGAGTTCTGGCATCACCTCTTCGATGGTTTCAACTTCTTTGACGATGTTGCCCTGCTTATACTGTGATGGCAATTTCAGTTCGTCAGGAGCAATGAGTATGACCTTGACGTTCTCATAACGTGAAAGTGCCTGGATGAGGGAATGGACGGTACGACCAAACTTCAGGTCTCCGCAGAAGCCGATTGTAAAGTTGTCGATGCGCCCAATCTCGCGGCGAATGGTGAGGAGGTCGGTAAGTGTCTGCGTTGGATGAGCGTGACTTCCATCGCCAGCATTGATGATTGGGACAGAAGAAACCTCACTTGCTTCCTGCGGTGCGCCTTCAGTGTGATGACGCATAGCGATGATGTCGGCGAAATTCTCTACCACGCGAACCGTGTCTTGCACAGTCTCGCCCTTGCTTACAGACGAGCTCTTAGCGTCAGAGAAACCTAAGACCTGCCCTCCGAGTTCCATCATTGCAGCTGTGAAACTGAGGCGTGTGCGGGTGCTTGGCTCGTAGAAAAGAGTTGCGAGTTTCTTGCCGAAACATACGCGACAGTATTTTTCAGGGTGTTCGATAATGTCGAATGCAGTGTTCAACAAATCATTTATCTCAGCAACGCTGAGGTCGGTAATGTCGATTAAATGTCTCATTTACTATTATGGTTGACGGTTTATGGTTATAGGTTGTAGCCCCACCCTAACCCTCCCCCGTAGGGAGGGAAACTTTGCTCTCCCCTTCGGGGGAGATGGAGGGGGCATTTCGGTTATACGGTTGTAGCCCCACCCTAACCCTCCCCCGTAGGGAGGGAAACTTTGCTCTCCCCTTCGGGGGAGATGGAGGGGGCATTTCGGTTATACGGTTGTAGCCCCACCCTAACCCTCCCCCGTAGGGAGGGAAACTTAGCTCTCCCCTTCTGGGGGAGATGGAGGGTTCTTACAGATTATTGCGGAAATCGAGCAGTCCTTGTATCTCTGACTTATCAATGTATTGCTGGTCGGCAGCAACATTGATGAGTGTGTCGAAGTCGGAAAGACTGACGTTGCGCACATTAGCCTCACTCAGACGCTGCAGACCTTTCTTGAGTCCGTAAGTAAAGATGCTTACTATGCCAAGTACCTCAGCACCAGCCTCGCGGAGAGTGTTGACCACATCGATACAACTGCCACCTGTAGAGATTAGGTCTTCAATAACGACTACCTTCTGACCTTTCTCCAGACGTCCTTCAATCTGATTGCCACGACCATGGTCTTTGGCACTTCCACGTACATACCCCATTGGCATGCCCAAGATTGTTGCAGCAATAGCGGCGTGAGCAATACC
>JAUNQM010000141.1:0-3205 GCA_030536165.1 Prevotellaceae bacterium
ATGGCGGAAATAATAAGTAGGATATTTGCTGTTAGAGTTGCCTCCATAGCCGAGTGTTGTGTTCAGGTCGGATTTAGCATAGCCAAGCGGAGCCTTACCCGACGACCATTTGCTGTCGTCGAACGAAGCAGATTTCCATGACTTGCCATCAAGAGAACCCTTGTCGTAGTACTTCCATACGGCATCACGGGCAATGAGGTTGGTTGATTTGGTGGTTCCACCATTCGTCCATCCAGCAAACTTATATCCAGCAGGAGCCTCGGCCTTTAAGACTGCCGGCGCAAAGAAATAGCCATTGAATTTGCCAGTTGGTATTATATTATTATTAAGGTATAGTTTCGCATCAGCAAGGTTTGACGTAAGGGTCAGTTTTTGCTTTGCGGTAGAGGTCAGTTTGAATGCCGAGTAGTTCTTCAACGCATTTGTCATCGTGTTGTTGTAGTTGGCATTTATTGTGCTGATGATAGAGTTTGCCGTGCTGCTTGGATTGACAAAACCATTCTTTCCCTCGTAGTCGCGCATCTCGGTGACTATTTCCTTCACACGGTCGGCATCACACACAGATGCACCGAGAATGCAATATGAGTCGATGAACTTCTTGCGGAAGGTTGAATTGTTGAGCATGTTGAGGAAGATGGTGACGAGTTTTATCTCAGCACTTCTCCTGACTCCTTCTATGCCATCGCCATGAAGCACGTCGAAGGTATAGTTTTTCTTGCCTGCAAACTTATTGAAAGGATCGCTACCTGTGCCAAATGCGCCATCAAGGTCGAAAAGAACAAAGTGGAACTTGCCATCGCTACGGTCGCGGAAGCCTTTGAAGTTATTTTGCGGCCAATCGGAACAACCGTAATAGAATTCCACAGCCATGTAATTAGCGTATTCATCAATATCGACGAGTTGGCAGATTCTATCGTACGACGCAGATGTTGACGCCGTCTTTGAGAGGTTGTACCATTCCGTCATCGCCTCTTCTGTGCCTTCCATCTGAACATAACCCGAATCAGGACTTATTTCAAACTGATCCATGTTGTCGGTATCAATTCCGTAGTTTGAATATGCAAAGTGTTTGTTGTTTGGTTCGCGCATGTTAAGAACATCGTAGTACGAGCCGTTGATGAACACATGAATTGGTTGCCAACATTGACCATCAACATAGAAGCCAGAGCGACGAACTATCTCCTGCAAGGCAGCATCCTTGATGCGGCATCCGTTGTCGTTACCTCCGTTGCGGATTTGCAGGGTCTTATTCTTGATGAAAGGCTTTTCCTTGAAGTAAGGATACGAAAGGAAGTTTTCGCCATAATACTGCTTATCGGCTTTCAGTTTGAATGAATGAGGCGTCCACGCGCGACTCCATCCGCCACATGTAGCAAAGTTTGCTTCCTGATTATGTGCCATCACGCTGTAGGAGCCGTTATCGTCTTGGACAATATACTCCATATTGACAGGACGGTCCCAGTCCATGTTCCAGTTGCATTTCGTAGTCTGTCCGTTGCCTGGGCGACCATTAGGACCTTGCTCGAACACGCCAAACTCCTTGCTGTAGATGTTGTCAGGATTTGTGACGACTGACATAATCGGGAACACGTATTCACGGTCTTTATAGATGAAAGAACGTGTCACTACCCTACTCGGAAGATAGCCGTCGCGATAGAGGCGGAAACGATAGGCCGTTGATGAAGAAACCGTAAACTCACCCTTAGTGGTCTTCGTTCCGTTGGTTTCGGTCGGTGTGGTTCCATCGGTTGTATAGACAAGTGTAGTGCCGTCAGGGATTGTCACGTTAAAGGTCAGAGAGCCTGTAAAGAGTTGTCCTCCCTTGTCGATAACAGGTGCATCAAGTTGCTTAGTAGCGAAGATGCTTGCTGCGTTAGAAGATTCAAGCGTAGGGTTTGCAGTCTTGCCCCACTTCGTGCCTCCGTCAACGGTTCGTGCGTATGAGGTTCGTGGAGCGATTTCAGGATAAGACACTTGCGAAAGGATGTTAGTTCCGTCGGAAATAATTATCGTTCCACCTTCATAGTCAGGCTTGAAGTTCACTTGACTAAGCGCATAGAGGTCGTAATGGTCAAACCAGATAGCCTTATAGCCATTGGCAGGAACAACTCCATGACTTGTCGTGAACTTATACTTCTTAAGGTTTTCCGCGTCGTCGGTTATGTAGAGTCCATTGAGCGAAACGCCTTTCGACGTCGGGTTATAGAGTTCTATCCACGGGCCATAGTTCCATGATGGGTCGAGGTACATGTCGATGTTCGACGTTTGAATCTCATTTATTATTATGTTGTCTGTCGTTGGAGTATTGACTGTGACTTTTACCGTACACATAGCATAGCATCCGCTACCATCGTTGGCTGTTGCACGTACAGATGTTGAGCCTGTCTTCAAAGCCGTAACAACTCCGTTTTCATCAACATTCAATATGCTGTTGTCGCCTACCTGCCAGTTCAAAGACTGGTTAGTGGCATTGTCTGGCGAAATGGTCACATTAAGTTTGTATTGTTCGCCAACGACTAATTCGAGCGAAGACTTATCGAATGTTATCTTCTCTACCTTGACCTGCTCGCCCCAATATTCGAGTTTCCAACTATCGATGCAAGTCCAGTCGCCACTCAGAGTAGTATTCTTACTTATACCAATACGGAGATAACCATCATTGCCAACATTAAGTTCCACGCTATTGTCGTAATAGCCAGCCTCAAACCAATAATACGCTGCTTCCATATTATTCGGCACATACTTACCATTGACTTGCACAACGCCGCCGCCATAGTTCCTTGATGATGCACCTGAATAGCTATAAACCAAAGGTGTAGAGTAGATGCTGATTGAACTTGAGGCATAGAGCTTTGCATAGCGATATTTATCACCATCGTACATGAAATGAGAATAATCGCTATTGGAATCGCCTGCACGATAATAGCCTTTCAAGCTCAGACGATACTTGCCCGACGGAAGATTCCTCAAATCCTGATAAGTGTCGAAGTCTTTCTGATAATGCTCTGCATTGTTCTTTGGATTGACAAAGCCTAAGGTCGTACCGCTCCAGTAGTCGCCGCTGTTGTTATCGTACCTTGCATTCTTTATATACACATCGGTCACGTCAATCCATCCTGCTGCAGCAAAGCCAGAAAATGGAATACAGAGCAGAGCAAATATGGCTAATAGAATATTTTGGGTTTTCAGTTCTTTATGGTTATGG
>JAUNQM010000141.1:3221-6791 GCA_030536165.1 Prevotellaceae bacterium
TTATTTCGTCAGTATTCTTGTTGCTGTGGCTGTGATGTCGGCTACATCAATTGAGCCATCGCCGTTGACGTCGGCATTTTTCTCGACGAAAGACTCTGGAGTATTGCCGAGAATGTATGCGGCTATGGTTGTTATGTCTGCCACATCAATATACCCATCGCCATTGGCGTCGCCTGCGATACGTTCTACAAGACCTGATGTTGGGAGCGACTTACCACTCCATGAATCGAGAACAGTAAGATTTGAAATCTTCTGTATGTAACCCGTATAGTAATCTATCGGGTATCGACTTTCTGTATCAGGGATGTATTTCCACATTCCGTCGGTCAGCACCAATGCGCCAACAGGATATTTCGATACGGAGATAAATGTACCTCGAAGTCCGTTGACGTTGGTCTTTGCCGATGAAACCTTTGTACCCTTTTCAGCAAAATCCACGACTGGGAGTGTCGTATAATAGATGTATGGCGTACCAGCCTCAATAGTAGTAGCAGGTTCAAGGCAAATCTTTGTTGAATCCTTAGTTATACCTGCCAACTGATAGAGAGTGACGCCTTCTGGAACCTCAATCTTATAAGGCAGACAAACAGCCCCCCACCCTGACTTATTCACATTCTGGCGGAACATCGGCACATAGCGGAAGCGGAAGTTTGTGGCACACCACCACCCTTCCCTATTGTCGCCTGTGCTTGTAGGGTTTGCGTATGTGATGTATGATTTATCTATTGCGCCCAGCTTTGAGCCTTTGAAACCGATTGTTACCGTGTCCTTGTCAGAAACATAGACATAAGGTGTAGCGAGTGTTATCCATTTTTCTGCATCGCTGAAATTTGGCAAATCCATCAAACCATAAGGCAAAGCCACGGAGTTAACCGTTGTGTCGCGACTTTGCATGAAGGCGTGTTGGTCGGTCTCACAATAGTGTTGCGTGGTTGCCTTGCATTCAAGGGCATAGAGTCCGTGGCTCATTCCTGGAACCATTTGGTTAATCTCCATTGTTGAGTTCTCTCCGCCCGATGCAGGTATGCTCCACCAAGCATTCCAGCAAGTTTTTCCTGCTACGGTATTCGTGCGTTGATCGCCAGCCTTATATGTTCCTGCCATTACGTTCCACCCCGATGTACCGTCACGGAAGTCTGGCGTCTTTATAACGTCATCAATAATCTGATAGTCCATCGTGTCGGTTGGGATTGTGTCGCGTGGCGTATATTCTGACAGATACTTTTCAAGTGCTTCTTTGTAAGCCTTTGAGCATGCCTCTCCATCGGCTATTGCCTCTTCGCGCGTTCCCCAAAGTCTTGACAAAGTAATCTTGTCGAACATAGCCTTGCCTTGCAGATTGCGGAACTGAATCATCAGTTTTGTGTCGGTTGTCACATGGAACGACGATGCCTGCAAGTTCCATTCATCGAGCGTGCTCATCTGTACTCTCACATTGAGTTCTATGCTCTCTAAACTGGTAGTCGATATTTTCTGGTTGCTGTTTCCGTTGCATCCAGCAGCCGAAACGTAGTAATAAGCATCGGGCTGGAGGTCAACAATCTTACGAATCGACATTGCGTCGTTCTTATCGGTGCTGCCACCATAGCATTGCAGATAACTGCCGCCGTCTATGCCACCAATCGGGAGTACCTGATAATAAGGCGCAGCAAGCGGCTCTCCCTTTCCGTTTGTCCAATCGGTAAAACCGAGGTTGAAGTCGCCGTTTATCAGCATGTTTCCTCCAAGATAGAGAATGCTGTCGCCTACCCTCACCTCATCTCCTATTTCAAGATTGTCGTTGACCACAGTCGCCTCGTTGCTCAGTCGTTCCGTATTCTTCAAATCAACAATGCGAATGCGGTATTTATATCCCTCATAACCTTCAACTGTATCTGTGTAATCTGCCTCGTCCTCTTTCTGGACAGGTTCCTTCACAGTTCGCCACATCGATGACCCAGGTTGCTTGCATTGGATTTCCATCGAACGGTTGTACTCTCCGTTCACTTCGTGCCAAGTGAGAGTCACTTCATGCGTCGTCTTGTCGTAACTGACCATAAGTTTGCTTGGCGAGTATTGTCTTGGCTGCGAAGGGGCTTTCTCAAGGCTTGCCTTGTATCCGACTTTCGTTTCCTTGTCGGCATAATACTGTCCCATCGGAGTGAGTTTGTTGTTCAGATACATCGAACGGCAATCTTCCACCCAGTTATACACAGCATACCGCTCCATCCATTCCGTGTCTTCAAGTCCGTCAATAACAGGTGCGAAATGCTGCTTCTCTATTGCAAAGTTTGCGCTCGAACCAGTTCGGTCGCTTCCTGGCCATCCTGTCCAGTTGGCACCATAATTCATTTCGGTTATCCAGATTGGTCGCCCTGTGCGGTTGTGTATGCCTTCGAGCTGACTTTTCCAACTTCCCCAGTCGCTGTACCAATAACTATGCACACAGATAAAGTCGCATCTCCATCCGCGTGCATCAATTGAATCGATGAAAGCATAGAGCCAACTCAGGTTGCTCGACATTGCCGGCGAACCCAGTCGTTTACCTGTTGCCATCATCTCTGGCCATGTTGCCAGCACCTCGTCAACCGTGCTTACCTTTTCTTTTGAGTCGTTAACGTTGTCGGGCTCGTTGTTGGCTATTGCGTGAGGCGAATGGTTGCTATTGCCTATGTCGTTGATTGACGGCCATCCCTCGTGATGATGCTGAGGCACGTATTCCCAGTCGTTTGTTGCCGTGCCGCCGCAATTCCAGTCGTAGAACCAACTTGCATTCAGCGCATCAAGCACCACGGCATCACCACCAGAATAGCCGCGCTTGCCGCAGTCGTTCCATTGCATTACGCGTATCGACGACACCTTGTCCTTCAACACCAACGGAAGATTGACTTCACGGTCTTCTGTGTCAGCAATATACACACGACTGTAACCCTTACCGTCGCTCTTTGTTGCAAGGCACACCATGTAGCCTCTCTGCAGCGTGAAACTCTCCATGCAGTTGTTCATCGACGTACCTGCAAGCGAGATTCTGTTGCCGACAGAATACGACTGCGAGTCGCCTGTCAGTTTTTCGCCTGTATAAGCCGTGAACGGTTTTACCGACGAGCCGTGGGCAAGAACCATAGAGCCGTTGCCGTAAATCTTTACCATGCAGTTAGACTTGTTCACAGCCTGAGCACCAGCAATCTTAATGTGCGAGATTAGTTTCAGGGCATCTGATGGGATTACGTTTTTCAGTATCAGCGTCGAATTGCCGGAAATAGAAACCGAACCGTCAGTTGCAAACGGTGTTTTCGATGTTACCACATAGTCCGTGTTATCATCAACGGTCACAGCCGTTGTTACCTGTGTTACGGTCACCACGTTATTACCTGCTCGGCAAGGAGTCAGGGAAGTTATAAAGCACATGCAAAGTGCTAAAAATAAGATTATTTTCGTATTCATAGTAAAGGTTTTAATTCAGCTTTCAAGTTTCAGTTTCCTTTTCCCCTCCCTACGGGGGAGGGTTAGGGAGAGGCCTGTTTCGCATGCAAATATACCAAATTATCTATGAGTAACAAAATTATTTCCATTTTTTTGGAATAGATTTGA
>JAUNQM010000142.1:0-468 GCA_030536165.1 Prevotellaceae bacterium
TCCACTATGGAATATCTTTTGCAGAGTATCAAGTGACAGGAAACCCTGATTTACCCAATGCAAATGAACTATATCAGCACGACGGAAAGCCTCAGTTTGCGTTATGTCGATGCCAGCATTGGCTATCGACACCGTAAATAAGTTTTTGCGGCTGAAACGATTATGTACCCATATCACAAAGCGTTCCCAATAGAAAGCAGGGAACTTCTTTTTCCGCGTGAGCATCATCACGTCCACGCCCTGACTTTTAAGAGCATTCATCAGGCGACTTGCAGCAATAGCTGCACCGCCTTGAGTGGCTGACGTGTTCACTATTAGTATTCTCATCGTGGAAATATAGCGTTGAAATGGGGATTTTTGTTGTTGATAGAATCGTAAAAAGTCCTTTGAAAGTGTTTCAAGATACGGTTAAGGCAATCAATCTCTAAATAAATAAACCAATCTGTAAATCCGTAAATCTGTGCATCC